>DASSPL010000044.1:0-30093 GCA_035699685.1 Burkholderiales bacterium
CGCCAGATCGCTGTTGAAGCGCTTGGCGTTGAAGATCTGCGGCACGAGGCAGCAGTCGGCCATGCTCGGCGCGTCGCCGTGGCAGAACCTGCCGGTGCCGGGGCGCGCGAGCTCGGCCTCGAGCTTGTGCAGCCCGTCGGCGATCCAGTGCCGGTACCACGTGTCGATCTGCTCCTGGCTCTGGCCGAGCGCGCGCTTCAGGTGCTGCAGCACGCGCAGGTTGTTGAGCGGATGGATCTCGCTCGCCACGAGGTCGGACAGCGAGCGCACGCGCGCGCGGGCCAGCGGCTCCTTCGGGATGAGCGCCGGCGACGGATATTTCTCGTCCAGCCATTCGATGATGGCGAGCGACTGGACGAGTCGCGTTCCGTCGTCGAGCTCGAGCGTCGGCAGCAGTCCCTGCGGGTTGACCTCCGCGTACTGGCGCTCGCGGTGCTGCCCCTTGGCCAGATGGACGAATACCGGCTCGTAGGCGAGGCCCTTCAGGTTGAGCGCGATACGCACCCGGAAGGCCGCCGAGCTGCGGAAGTACGTGTAGAGCTTCACAACGCCGGCGAGATCTTCACCTTCAGCTCGGTGACGCCGTCGATGCCGGCAAGGAGCTCGTCGCCCGGCTTCACCGGTCCGACGCCCGCCGGCGTGCCGGTGAAGATGACGTCGCCCGGCTCGAGCGTGTAGTGCTCCGAAAGGAACGCGATCTGCTCGGGCACCGACCAGATCATGTCGGACAGGTCCGCCTTCTGGCGCTGCTTGCCATTCACCTGCAGCCAGATCGAGCCTTTCGACGGATGGCCGATCTTCGCCGCGGGAATCAGCTCGCTGCACGGCGCCGACTCGTCGAAGTTCTTGCCGAAGTCCCACGGCCGGCCATGGTCCTTGCCCCATTGCTGCAGGTCGCGGCGCGTCATGTCGAGCCCGACGGCGTAGCCGAAGATGTGATCGTTGGCGCGCTTGGCGTCGATGCGCCGCCCGCCCTTGTGGAGCGCGACCACCAGCTCGGTCTCGTAGTGGTAGTTGGAGGTCTTCGCCGGGTAATGCACTTCGCCGCCGCGCGGCATCAGCGCGAACTCGCTCTTCAGGAAGAAAAACGGCGTCTCGCGGCCGTCGCCGCCCATCTCCTTCTGGTGCTCGGCGTAGTTGCGTCCGACGCAGAAGATACGGCGCACGGGGAACTGGTCGTTGGAGCCCGCGATCGGCAGCGCGGGCGGTGTCCATAGGGGGATTGCGTAGGCCATCGGGATCCTCGAAAACCCGCAATTCTATTCCGTGTACGATCCAACGAACCGTCTTGCCGTCCGACCAAACGAAACCCTTACTGCGCCAGGGCATCCTCCCCGGGCTGATCGGCTATCGCCTGCGCCTCGCGCAGCAGGCTGTGTTCCGCGATTTCGCAGCGAGCGTCGGCGAGCTGTCGCCTGGCAGAGCCGGCATGCTGCTGCTCATCGAGGCCAATCCGGGCGTGACGCAGGGACGCCTCGCGGTCGCCGCCCGGCTCGACCGCTCCACCATGGTGGGCGTGGCCGACTCGCTGGAGGAGCGCGGGCTGATCGAGCGGCGCCGCGGCGTGGACCGTCGCACCAACGGGCTGTGGCTGACCGGCCCCGGCCGCGCGCTCGCCCGGCGGCTGCGCCTGCGCATTGCGCGCCATGAGCGACGCGTCGCATCGCGCTTGAGCGCCAGTGAGCGCGCGCAACTCCTCGCGCTGCTGAAAAAGCTGGCGCAATAAAAAAGGGCGCCGCAGCGCCCTTTGTTAAGTTGTGGAGGGTTACATCCGGTAGGCAGCTTCGCCATGGGCGGTCGTGTCCAGGCCCTCGCGCTCGTCTTCCTCGCTCACGCGCAGCCCGATGGTCAGGTCGACCAGCTTGAAGGCGACGAAAGCGACCACGCCGGACCAGATGATTGTCAGGCCGACCGCCTTGGCCTGCACCCAGAGCTGCTCCCCGATCGAGGTGAAGCCGGTCTTGGCCGTCACCCAGTCGGTGACGAAGCCGGGCCCGCCGAGGTCCGGCGAGGCGAACACGCCCGTGAGCAGCGCGCCCAGGATGCCGCCGATGGCGTGCACGCCGAACACGTCCAGCGAGTCGTCCGCGCCGAGGAGGCGCTTCAGGCCGTTCACGCCCCAGAGGCAGACGATGCCCGCGGCGAGGCCGATGACGAACGCGCCGGCGATGCCGACGTTGCCCGCGGCCGGGGTGATCGCCACCAGCCCGGCGACGGCACCCGAGGCGCCGCCCAGCATGGTCGGCTTGCCTTTGAAGAGCGCCTCGCCGAGGGACCAGGAGAGCACGGCGCAGGCCGTGGCGAGATAGGTGTTGAGGAAGGCAAGCGCCGCGGAGTTGCCGGCCTCGAGCGCCGAACCGGCGTTGAAACCGAACCAGCCCACCCAGAGGAGCGAAGCGCCGATCATGGTGAGCGGCAGGTTGTGCGCGGGCATCGCTTCCTTGCCGTAGCCGATGCGCTTGCCCACCAGGTAGGCGCCCACCAGGCCGGCGATGCCGGCGTTGATGTGCACCACCGTGCCGCCGGCGAAGTCGAGCGCGCCCCACTGCCAGATGAGGCCGGCTTTGGCGTTGAGCCCGTCGACGAGCTTCGGATCGGTGTACGCATCCGGCCCCATCCAGAACCACACCATGTGCGCGATCGGCGTGTAGCTGAAGGTGAACCACAGGACGATGAAGACGAGCACCGCCGAGAACTTCGCGCGCTCGGCAAAGGCGCCGAGGATCAGGCAGCAGGTGATCGCCGCGAACGTCGCCTGGAAGGCGACGAACACGATCTCCGGGATCACGACCCCCTTGGAGAACGTGGCGGCGTTGGCGAACTCGCCTTTCGCCGCGTCGAACGCCCCGCTCAGGAACAGCCGATCCTTGAGGCTGCCGAAGAAGGCGTTGCCCTCGGTGAAGGCGAGGCTGTAGCCGTAGATGCACCACAGCACCGTCACCAGCGAGAAGACGACGAAAACCTGCATCAGCACCGAGAGCGCGTTCTTCGAGCGCACCATGCCGCCGTAGAAGAGCGCGAGCGCCGGCACGCTCATCATGATGACGAGCGCCGTGGCGACCAGCATCCACGCGGTGTCTCCCTTGTTGGGGGCCGGCGCGGGCGCTTTCGCTTCTTCCTTCTTGACCTCGGCGGCGGCGGGCTTATCGGGCGCTGCGGCCGGCTTGTCCTGGGCGAGCGTCACGCCGGCAAATGCCAGGGACAGCACCAGGGCGAGGAATGCACAAAGTCTCTTCATCACATTCTCCTTAGAGCGCGGCCGCATCGGTCTCGCCGGTGCGGATGCGAATGACCTTCTCAAGATCGAACACGAAGATCTTGCCGTCGCCGATCTTGCCGGTGTTCGCCGATTTCTCGATCGCCTCGATCGCCTGCTCGAGCATCTCCGACTTCACCGCCGCCTCGACCTTCACCTTCGGCAGGAAATCGACGACGTATTCGGCGCCGCGGTAGAGCTCGGTATGTCCCTTCTGGCGGCCGAAGCCCTTGACCTCGGTCACCGTGATGCCCTGCACGCCGATCGCGGACAGCGCCTCGCGGACCTCGTCGAGCTTGAAGGGCTTGATGATTGCCGTAATGAGTTTCATGCGGGGTCTCCCGTGGGCGGCGCCGCGCGGCGCCGCCCGGTTGGCTTTTAGAACGTCCGGCTCACGGACAGCACGACGGTGCTGCGTCCGGCATCGCGGCCGTACTGGCCGTTCGGGTTGCCGAAGCAGTAGAACTCGGCGTTCGAGCAGCTGCCCTTGGCGTTGGTGCCGATATACGCGGCGCCGAGCACCCAGCCCGACAGGTCCTTCGTCACGCCGAGCTTCCAGTCGCTGTAGTTCGCGTTGTCCATCTCCTTGAAGCTGAGGCGGCCGTAGTGCCCGACGAGGTTCAGGCCATTGCCAAGGTCGTACGTCGCGGCGAGATCGAGGTAGTGCGTGCCCTCGGTCCCCGGCGCCGAGAAATAGTCATCGATCGAGTAGAACCACTTCGCCGAGAGCCACTTCCATGAGCCGCCGATGTAGACCTCCTTGTTGTTCACGGCGCCCGAGTGGACTTGGCCGGTGCGATTGTTGACCGGGCTGAACAGGATGCCCGTGCCGGCGTTGGAGCCCGGGTAGTAGTAGTAGATCGCGCCGACGTCGAGCCCGAAGTCGCCGAAGGCCTTCTTGTAGCCGCCGTAGAAGTCCATCTCGAGCGAGGCGCCGGGGAAGCCGGCGCCCTGGCTGACGTTCGAGTTCCAGTTACCGAGGTACACGCCGCTGGCGTGGCTGTAATCGAAGCCGCCCTGCAGCGCCGGCTTGCCGTTGGTCTGGTCGATACCGCGGAACCGGTATTCCGAAGCGAGCGTGATGTTGCCGGTCAGCGGTGATGGCGTCGGCGCCGCCGGCGTTTGAGCCGCGGCGAGGCCGGAGACCGCGGTGGCCGCAAAGGCCAGTGGAAGGACCAACTTGCGCATTCGATGCTCTCCCTGAGGTTGAATAGAAAAGGCGCACGACAGTTAGCATCTCCTGTGCCATTGCCATTGTTCTAGGAATTACAATGGCTTACCGCGACGCAACAGCACTCGCGCCCCAAGCCGGTGCATGGGCTTGAGCGCCACGCTCGCAGACAGTGCGCGGGGTCGCGGTGCTAACGTCCAGCCATGGACGACAAGCGACTTTTCGAAGATCTGAGCGCGCGCATCAACGAGGCGCTGCGCAACTCCCCGGCGCAGGACATCGAGAAGAACCTGCGAGCGATGCTGGCTAGCTGGTTCGACCGAATGGACCTGGTGATGCGCGAGGACTTCGACGTACAGAAGAAGCTGCTCGAGCGTGCGCTCGCGCGCCTGGCCGAGCTCGAGGGGCGCGTCGCGCAGCTCGAGAGCGCGAAGAACAAGCCGCCGGCGTAAACGCCCTCGCGTCCGCGGCGTTGCTCGCCTTGAGGTCGGGAGGCGGAGCAATGACAGTCGCGACGGTGGCGAGCCGGGCGCTCGCCGGCATCGATGCGCCCGAGGTCACGGTCGAGGTTCACCTCGGGCCGGGACTACCGGCTTTTCACATTGTCGGACTGCCGGATACGGAGGTGCGTGAAGCGCGCGACCGCGTGCGCGCGGCGCTCAATCACGCGCATTTCGAATTCCCCGCGCGCCGCATCACCGTCAACCTGGCGCCCGCCGAGCTGCCCAAGGACTCGAGCCGCTTCGACCTGCCCATCGCCATCGGCATCCTCGCCGCTAGCGGCCAGCTCGACGCGCATGCATTGAACGGACAGGAATTCGCCGGGGAGCTGTCGCTCACGGGCGAGCTGCGTCCCGTGCGCGGCGCCCTTGCGATGGCGCTCTCCGCACGCGCGTGCGGCCGGGCCTTCGTGCTCCCCGAGGGCAATGCGCCGCAGGCGGCCCTTGCGCAGGGCGCGCGCATCCTGCCGGCGAAATCGCTGCTCGAGGTCGTGGCGCACCTCGCGCGGGAGGCGCCGCTACCCGAATACCAGGGCGACAACGCGGCGGCCGCCAGGGCCTACCCGGACTTCTGCGAGGTGAAAGGGCAGCAGCAGGCGAAGCGCGCGCTCGAAGTGGCGGCGGCCGGCGCACATAGCGTACTGATGATCGGCCCTCCCGGTACCGGCAAGTCGATGCTGGCAGCGCGGTTTCCCGGCATCCTGCCGCCGCTGTCGGAGGACGAAGCGCTGCAGGTGGCCGCCGTGCATTCCGTGTCCACGGCGGGATTCGAGGCGGCGCGCTGGGGCGAACGCCCGTTCCGCGCGCCGCATCACAGCGCTTCCGGCGCGGCGCTCGTCGGGGGCGGCAGCCTCCCCCGGCCGGGCGAGATATCGCTCGCGCACCACGGCGTGCTGTTCCTCGACGAGCTGCCCGAGTTCGACCGCGACGTGCTGGAGTCGCTGCGCGAGCCGATCGAAAGCGGGCGCATCGCCATCGCGCGCGCGGCGCGGCAGATCGAATTCCCGGCGCGCTTCCAGCTCGTCGCGGCGATGAACCCCTGCCCTTGCGGCCATTGCGGCGATCGCAGCGGCCGCTGCCGCTGCTCGCCGGAGCGCATCGCGCGCTACCGCGGCCGCGTCTCCGGCCCCCTCGCCGACCGCATCGACATCAAGCTCGAGGTGCCGGCGCCGCGCGAGTGCGAGCTGGTGGCGCCCGCAGCGGGCGAGTCCTCCGCGGCGATCGCCGCGCGCGTGGCGCGCGCGAGGGACATGCAGATCGCCCGCCAGGGCAAACCCAATGCGCTGCTCACCACTCGCGAGATCGACCGCCACTGCACCACCGGTCGCGAAGGCGGCGAGCTTCTTCGCCATGCCCTCGCGCGCCTGCTCCTTTCCGCGCGGGCGTACCACCGGGTCTTGCGCGTGGCCCGCTCCATTGCCGATCTGGCCCAGAACAGCACTATCGCGGCCGAGCATGTCGCCGAGGCGATACAGTATCGGCGTCTCGATGCGAGCTTCTAAGGGGAGATGGCGACTTACGCGATCGGCGATGTGCAGGGCTGCTTTGACGAGCTTCAGGCGCTCCTCGCAAGACTGAAATTCGGCAAAGCCGACCGGCTCTGGTTCGTCGGCGACCTTGTCAATCGCGGGCCCAAGTCGCTCGAGGTACTGCGCTTCGTGCGCGACCTGGGCGATCGCGCCGTCGTCGTGCTGGGTAACCATGACCTCCATCTGGTCACGCAGCACGAAGGCTTCGAACGTCCGCGCAAGGACGACACGCTCCAGGATGTCCTCGATGCGCGCGACCGGCGCGAGCTCGTCGACTGGCTGCGCACGCGCGCCATGATGCATGTCGAGGGTGACTACGCCATGGTCCACGCCGGGCTGCTGCCGCAATGGACGATTGCCAAGGCCCGCAAGCTGGCGGGCGAGGTGGAAGAGGCGCTGCGCGGGCGCGGGTATCGCAAGTTCCTGGAGAACATGTATGGCAGCAGGCCGGACGTATGGTCGGAGGATCTCGAGGGCTGGGATCGCCTGCGCGTGATCGTCAACGCGATGACCCGCATGCGGTTCTGCACGCCGGAGGGGAGGATGGAGTTCCGAACCAAGGGAATCGAGGCACCCACCGGCTACCGCGCATGGTTCGAATTGCGCAGAGACAGGCAAACCCTCGTCTGCGGCCACTGGTCGACGCTCGGTCTCAAGGTGACCGACCGCCTGGCGGCGCTCGACAGCGGGTGCGTATGGGGCGGCAAGCTCACCGCGATGCGGCTCGAGGACCGGGCGCTGTACGAGGTAGCATGCGGTGGCTATCAGGACGCGGGAGGAGAGTGATGACGAACTGCATTTTCTGCCGCATCGTGGCAAAGGAAATCCCGGCGGCGGTGGTGTACGAAGACGAGCACACGCTGGCCTTCATGGATGCCGGACAGGTCAATCCCGGCCATGTCCTCGTGGCGGCGAAGGGCCACGCGGAAAACCTCTATGAGCTGACCGATGCGCAGGCCGGCGCGCTGCTGAAGACGGCGGCGCGCGTGGCGCGAGCGATCCGCGCGGCGTTCAATCCGCCGGGGCTATCGGTGTATCAGGCGAACGGCAAGGCCGCGTGGCAGACGGTGTTTCACTACCACATGCATCTTTTGCCGCGCCACGAGGGCGATGGCATGACGCTGACCTGGCCGGCGAAGAATCCGCCGCGGGAAACGCTCGGCGAGTACGCCGAGCGAATTCGCGGGAAACTTAGTTAGGCGTTACGCGGGTCACGCCGCCGGAGGAGAGCAGGCGCACGCGCTGGCCGGGCGTGAGCTGAACGTCGGCCTCCTGCACGATGGCGCGCATCTCGCCGCTGTCCAGGCGCACGATGATCTCGAGGGCGTCCTTGGAGGTTGCCTTCCGCTCGATCATGTTGCCGGCGACGCCGCCGGCGACGCCGCCGAGCACGGCCGCCACGCTCGAGCCGGCGCCGTGGCCCACCTGGCTGCCGGAAATGCCGCCGACGGCGCCGCCCGCAGCCGCGCCCAGGCCGGACTGGCTGCCCTCGATCTGTACCTTGCGCACCGAGTCCACCGTCGCCATGCGGATGGTCTGCTCGCGACCCGCCTCGTGCTTGCTGTAGACGTTGGCCGATTCGCGCGTCATGCAGCCGGCGAGCACCATGGCCAGGCCCGCTGCCAGAAGAATCGTTTTCACGCTCTTATCCTTTCCAGGGTGAGTACCCAAATGCGCGGCGGAACCGCGCCTCGATCTCGTCGCGGGCCAGAGCATGGTTCTGGGCGCCCCGCCGCGCGATCTTGATCGCTCCCATTACGGCCCCAAGTTTACCCGTGCTGGGCCAGTCCCAGCCGTGCGCGATGCCGTAGAGCAGCCCCGCCCGATAAGCGTCGCCGCACCCGGTGGGGTCCACCACCGCCTCCGCCTCAACGCACGGGATCTCATGGCGTTGACCGCCGGTAAGAATTACCGATCCCTTGGCGCCGAGCGTATAGACGAGCGCCTTCACCCGCCGGGCGATCTGGTCCAGGGTGCGCCCGGTCTTTTCCTCCAGCATCTTGCCTTCGTAGTCATTCACCGCGACGAAGTCGGCCCACTCGAGGAACCGGTCGAGCTCGCCTGCCGAGAACATCGGCAGCCCCTGGCCGGGGTCGAACAGCACGCGCGCGCCATGCTCCGCGCACTGCTGCGCATGCTGCAGCATGCCCTCCTTGCCGTCGGGAGCGATGATCGCGACCTCCGCGCCGAGCTCGCGCGTCACGCGGTTCTCGTGCGAGAAGTTCATCGCCCCCGGATGAAACGCGGTGATCTGGTTGTCGTCGAGGTCGGTGGTGATGAAGGCCTGCGCGGTGAACTGGCCGGGAATGCGCTTCAGCAGCCCCTCGCCGATGCCGAGCTTGCGCAGCCGGTCGAGATAGGGCGCGATGTCCTCGCCCACGGTCGCCATGAGGAGCGCGTCCTCGCCGAGCAGCTTCAGGTTGTACGCGATGTTGCCCGCGGTGCCGCCGTATTCCCGCCGCATGTCCGGCGTGAGGAAGCAGACGTTCAGGATGTGCAGCTGATCGGCGAGCAGGTGATTCTTGAACCGATCGGGAAACACCATGATGGTGTCGTAAGCGATGGAGCCGGTGATCAGTATTTTTTTCATGAGGGATAGAAGAGGTAAAGCCGATATCCGGTGGCGCGCGTGCGGCTGGTGTCGAGATACACGCGCAGCGCCGCTTCCGTTCCGCCGGCGATGCCCTGGCGCACGAGGTCGGCGCTCTTGCCGCGCTCGAGGTAATCGCCAGGGGCCAGCACGCGCCGCAGGACCGGGCGGTCGCCTTCGTCGGTGAGCGTGAGCTCGAGCGCCGGATAATCCTGGGGAAAACGTGCGCGGTTGCGGATCACCGCGTTGAGCACGATCACGCCCTCGCGGCGCGAATCGGCCTGCAGCTCGGAGGAATCGATGCTCATCAGCTCGGCGCGGCGCGGCAAGGGCACCTCGCAGCCGAGCGGGCGGCAAAACGCCCGCAGCGTGTCCCGGGTTTGCGGGGCCGCCGCGGCGATCTCGGCGCGGAAGTGATATGCGGCCTGCGCGACGATGGCGAGCGTGGCGGCGAGCGCCGCGAGGCCCCACAGCCACCGCCTCGGCGGCGGCGCATCGGCGAGAAAGTCGGGCAGCGCCTCCGCCGCCGCCTGCGCCGGGTCGGCGCCGCGTCGCGACGGGTCGAACAGGCCGAGCTGCGGGGACGGCTCGAGCGCGAGCCGCTCCTCGCTTTCCTCCACCAGAGCCGCCACGCCGTTGAATACGCCGCCGCACTTGCCGCAGCGCACGGTGCCCGAATGCGCGGCGAGCTGGGAAGCCTGCACGCGAAACGCGGTGCCACAGACCGGGCAGCGGGTGATGAGGCTCATCGTCGCAAGCCGCAGAGGAGCGCCCAGTCGCCGTCCCGCGCGGTCACTTCCATGTCGAAAGCCTCCGCATAGGGCGCCGCGACGTCGTGCGCCTGCGAGGACAGTATTCCGGCGAGCGCGATGCGCCCGCCCGGGGCGGTGCGCGCAGTGAGCTCGGCGGCGAGTGCGATCAACGGCTGGGCGAGGATGTTGGCCACCACGATGTCATAGGCGCCCGGCGCGAGCGCCGCGGGCAGGCAGGCGCGCACGCGGACGCCGTTCGCTTGCGCGTTGCCGAGGGTCACCTCGACCGACTGTTGGTCGATGTCGACCGCGTCGACCTGGGCGGCGCCGAGCTTGGCTGCGGCGATCGCCAATATACCGGAGCCGCATCCGTAGTCGAGCACGCGCTCGCCGCCGGCGATCGCGCGCTCCAGAAAGCCCAGCACCAGTTTCGTGCTCGGGTGGCTGCCGGTGCCGAACGCGAGGCCCGGATCGAGGCGCACCACATGGGCAGCATCCGGCGGCGCCCTGTGCCAGCTCGCACCGATCCACAGTCGCGGCCCGACGCGCAGCGGCTCGAACTGCGCCTGGCTGCGCCGCACCCAGTCTTCGTCGTCGACACGGCTTACGCGGGCCTCGCCGGTGCTCACTCCGCACGCTCGCGCGGCGGCATCGAGCAGCCGCAGCGGATCCTGCTCGGTCCCGAACAACCCGTTGAGCACCACGTGCGGCATGTCAGGATGGTCGATGCTGGTGGAGTGGGCGCCGAGCTCCAGCAGCGCGTCGCTCAGCGCCTCCGCGGCGCCGCGCTCCACCTCCACCCGCAGGTCGAGGAAGGGCATTACTTCTTCTTCGTCTGTTCCTGCGCGAGCTTCTGCTCGAGGTAGTGGATGGACGTGCCGCCGCGCAGGAAGCGCGTGTCATTCAGGAGGTCGCGATGCAAAGGGATGTTGGTGAGGATGCCCTCCACCACCATTTCGGAGAGTGCGATGCGCATGCGCGCCATCGCCTGCTCGCGAGTCGCGCCGTACGCGATCACCTTGCCGACCATCGAGTCGTAGTACGGCGGCACCGTGTAGCCGGCATAGGCGTGCGAGTCGACGCGGATGCCCGGCCCGCCGGGCGGGTGCCACGAGGTGATCTTCCCCGGCGAGGGCGTGAAGCGATAGGGGTCCTCGGCGTTGATGCGGCACTCGATGGCATGGCCGCGCAGCTGGATGTCCTTCTGTCGCAGGCGCAGCTTCTCGCCGGCGGCGACGCGGATCTGCTCCTGCACGATGTCGACGCCGGTGATCATCTCGGTCACCGGGTGCTCGACCTGCACCCGGGTGTTCATCTCGATGAAGTAGAACTCCTCGTCCTCGTACAGGAACTCGAACGTGCCGGCGCCGCGGTAGCCGATCTTGCGGCAGGCGTCGACGCAACGCTCGCCGATCTTGTCGCGCAGCTTCGCCGGCAGCTCCGGCGCAGGCGCCTCCTCGATGACCTTCTGATGGCGCCGCTGCATCGAGCAGTCGCGCTCGCCGAGGTAGACCGCGTTCTTGTGCGAATCGGCCAGCACCTGGATCTCGATGTGGCGCGGCCGCTCGAGGTACTTCTCGAGATAGACCATGGGATTGGCGAAGGCGGCCTGCGCTTCGGTGCGGGTCATGTTGACCGCATTGAGCAGCGCGGCTTCGGTGTGCACCACGCGCATGCCCCGCCCGCCGCCGCCGCCGGCGGCCTTGATGATGACCGGATAGCCGACCTTGCGCGCCATGCGCACGATCTCCTTGCCGTCCTCGGGCGGCGCGCCGTCGGATCCGGGAACGGTGGGCACGCCCGCCTTGATCATGGCCTGCTTGGCGCTCACCTTGTCGCCCATCAGCCGGATGTTCTCCGGCCGCGGCCCGATGAAGACGAAGCCCGAGCGCTCGACCTTTTCGGCGAAATCGGCGTTCTCCGAGAGGAAGCCGTAGCCGGGGTGGATGGCCTCGGCGTCGGTCACTTCCGCCGCGCTGATGATCGCCGGCACGTTGAGGTAGCTCGACGCGGCCGGCGGCGGGCCGATGCAGACCGACTCGTCGGCGAGCTTCACGTACTTCGCTTCCGTGTCGGCCTCGGAATGCACGACCACCGTGCGGATGCCCATCTCGCGGCAGGCGCGCTGGATGCGAAGCGCGATCTCGCCGCGGTTGGCGATCAGGATCTTCTCGAACATCTAGGCCAGGATGAAGAGCGGCTGGCCGTACTCGACCGGCTGGCCGTTCTCGACCAGGATCGCCTTCACCGTGCCGGAGGCATCCGCTTCGATCTCGTTCATCAGCTTCATCGCTTCGATGATGCAGATCGTGTCGCCCTCCTTGATCGCCTGGCCGACCTCGACGAACGCCTTGGCGTCCGGCGAGGGCGAGCGGTAGAAGGTGCCGACCATCGGCGCCTTGACCACGTGGCCTTCCTGCGCGGCTTCCGCTTCGACAGCGGGGGCGGCGGCCGCGGGAGCGGCGCTGCGCGCTTCCGCGGCCGGGGCGGCGACCATCATCGGCGCGACCGCCGTCGCCATCACGGTGCCGCCCTTGACGATCTTGACCTTCTCCTCCCCCTCTGTGATCTCCAGTTCGGCGATGCCGGATTCCTGGACCAGGTCGATCAGCTTCTTCAGCTTGCGTAAATCCATGCGGGCCGCGCCTTTTCGGACGTTCGGCGAAATTTGCTCGCTTTTCGCCGCAGAAGGCGGCGATTTTAGCCGCAACAGGATGACGCCGCGCTAGGCGGCGCCGAAGGCCCAAATTCGGCCCGCCATCGGCGCGGAGATAAGCGGACCGTACGGTCCGCGTTCGCCGAAGTTACTGCCTGTTAGGTGCATTTTGGCCAGATAAGAGAGCGCACACTTCGGCTATTCCGGCACGATCCATCACCTTCCCGGCTTGGGAAGTCTTGAGGGCTACCCGCTCGTCGCGACGGTCGAACACTGAGAGGCGCACCGGCACGCCGTCCCATGTGAGGGAGATAAGGCTGACCGCCCGAGCGCGATCGCCGCTGAACCGCCGGCCTTCGTTCGTGCTGAAGACGACGCCGCGGTCCAGCAGGAAGATCTCCACTTCCTTGGCGCTGTCGGGGAAGAGTTGCAGGTCAATCTCGGAATGGGGACCAGCGGTGCCGGCGAGCACCGGCCCGGTGAGGTAAGGATTGAAATCCCGGAGCGCCTGCATCACCTCCAGGGCGATCTGCCGCAGTTCCTCCAGCACCTGCGGGTGCTCGTCCGCCTGGTAAAGCGCGCGATAAGCGCGCAATTCGGCTTCGATCTCGTCGTTTCGCGGCAAGGCCTGGGTATCGCCCGCGCCGAGTTGGCGGGCGGCCTTGCGCTTGGCGAGCGCGAAATCGTCGATGCCGTCTTCCGCCATGAGGCGCGCGGCGGCGGCGGCGATGCGCGCTCGCATATCGGTCTGCCGTTGGGTCCTGCGGGCCATGGCTGCCAGCCCATCATAGGCGATCCACTAGAATCCCGACTCCCTCCGGATGTCCCAGCACCTTCATATCCTCGGCATTTGCGGCACGTTCATGGGCGGCATCGCCGCCATCGCGAGCGCCGCGGGCTATCGCGTCACCGGCTGCGACGCGAACGTCTACCCGCCGATGAGCGACCAGCTCGAGGCGCTCGGCATAAAGCTCACCGAAGGCTTCGACGAGGACCAGATCGCGCTGCGCCCGGACCTCTGGGTGATCGGCAACGTCGTCACCCGCGGCAATCCGCTGATGGAGGCGATCCTGGACCGCGGCGAGCGCTACATGTCGGGGCCGGAATGGCTGGCGGCCCATGTGCTCCGCGGCCGCCACGTGCTGGCCGCCTCGGGCACGCACGGCAAGACCACGCTGTCGTCGATGCTGGCCTGGGTCCTCGAGCGCGCCGGACTCGCGCCCGGCTTCCTGATCGGCGGCGTGCCGATGGATTTCCCCGTGTCCGCGCGCCACACCGGCGGCCCGCTGTTCGTCATCGAGGCGGACGAGTACGACACCGCCTTCTTCGACAAGCGCTCGAAATTCATTCATTACGGCCCGCGCACGGCGATTTTGAACAACGTCGAGTTCGATCATGGCGACATCTTCGAAGATCTTGCCGCTATCGAGCGGCAATTCCACCACTTCGTGCGGACAGTGCCGAGGAGTGGCCTTCTGGTGGTCAATGGAGCGGATCCGAACGTAGAGCGAGTGCTCACCCAAGGCGCTTGGACCCCCATCGAGCGCTTCAACGTACCGATGGGCTGGCAGGCGGGCGAGCCGGCCACCGATGGCAGCTTCGAAGTGGCGTGGCAAGGCGCGCCGGTCGGACGAGTGCGCTGGCAGATGCTGGGCAATCACAACCGATCGAATGCGTTGGCGGCCATTTCCGCTGCCCGGCACGTCGGTGTGCGGCCGGAAGAAGCCATTGACGCGCTCTCGCGATTCGCGGGCGTACGCCGCCGCATGCAGGTACGCGGGGAGGCGGGCGGCGTCACCGTCTATGACGACTTCGCGCACCATCCGACCGCTGTCCACACCACCCTGGAAGGCCTGCGGCAGAAGGTCGGCAAGGCGCGCATCCTCGCCGTGCTCGAGCCGCGCTCCAACACCATGAAGCGGGGGCTGATGAAGGAAGCGCTGCCGGGAAGCCTGGCGCTTGCCGACCGCGCTTTCATCTACAGCGCCGGCCTCGGGTGGGATGCCCCGGCCGTCTTCGCGCCGATGGGTGCGCGGGCTACGTGCATCGACGACCTGCAGCGCCTGATCGACGCCATCGCGGCCGAGGCGCGCCAAGGCGACCACGTGCTGGTCATGTCGAACGGCGGTTTCGGCGGCATCCACGGGAAACTGCTTGATCGTCTATCTGCACGGGTTTAACTCGTCGCCGCAGTCGCACAAGGCTCAGGTCGTCGCCCGGTACATGGCTGAGCGCGGCCTCGCCGAGGAGTACGTCTGCCCGGCGCTGCCGCCGCGAGCCGATACCGCGATCGGTATCGTCCGCCGCCTGATCGAAGGCAAGAGGGACGTCTGCTACATCGGTTCGTCGTTGGGTGGCTTCTACGCCACCTACATGGTGGAGACCCATGGCGGCAGGGCGGTGCTGATCAACCCGGCCATCGATCCCCACGTCGGCTTGCGTGCATACCTCGGGCCGCAGAAGAACCTGTACACCGGCGAGTCGTACGAGCTCACGGCTGATCACGTCCAGGAGTGGCAGCGGCTGTATGTGCCGAGGATCAGCCCCGAGCGCTACCTGCTCCTCGTGGAAACCGGCGACGAGGTGCTCGACTATCGCCGCGCGGTCGAGCGCTACGCCGGCGCGGAGCAAGTCGTCGTACAGGGTGGCGACCACACCCTGCAGAGCTTTCCGCAGCACCTGCCGCGCATACTGGAATTCGCCGGTTACTGACGTGCAGGTGCTCTACGAGGAGGAGGGCGAGATCAAGGTCGGGACGGTGCTCGGGCAGGCGCCGGCGTCGCTCCAGGTCGAGAGCCCCCATGGCCGGCGCAGCAAGATCAAGCTCGGCAACGTGCTGCTCAACTTCGACAGCCCGGCCGCCGGCGAGCTGCTGCCGCAGGCGCAGCGCTTCGCCGAGAGCCTCGATACCGACTTCCTCTGGCAATGCTCGTCGGGCGAGTTCGACTTCCGCAGCCTCGCGCGCGAGTACGTGGGACGCGAGCCGAGCGCCGTGGAAGCCGCGGGCGTGCTGCTCAAGCTGCATGCGGCGCCGATCTACTTCTACCGCCGGGGCAAGGGCCGCTTCCAGGCTGCGCCGGAGGAGACGCTCAAGCTCGCCCTCGCAGGCCTGGAGAAGAAGAAGCGTGTCCAGGCCCAGGTGGAGGCGTGGACTGCCGCGCTCGCGGGGTTCGAATGCCCGGCCGAAATCGCCGCGCTGAAGGATGAGCTGCTCTATGCGCCGGACCGGAACAAGGCCGAGACCAAGGCCTTCGAGCAGGCGTGCCGGCAGACCGGGCTGACTCCGGCCCGGCTCTTCGAGCGCTGCGGGCTTCTCGCGGACACGCACGCCTACCACCTGAAACGCTTCCTGCATGAGTTCTTCCCGAAGGGTGCTGAGTTTCCGCCGCACGAAGTGCCATCGGCGAGCGCCGACCTGCCGCTCGCCGACGCCCCGGCTTTCAGCCTGGACGAGGTCGGCACCACTGAAATCGACGACGCATTTTCGGTTGCGCGGCTGCCCGCGGGAGGGGTGAGAGTAGGCGTTCACATAGCCGCACCGGCGCTTGGCATAGCCCCTGGATCCCCGTTGGATGCCATCGCACGTGACCGGCTTTCGACCGCATACATGCCGGGGCGCAAGTACACGATGCTGCCGCAGGATGTGGTCGGCCGCTTCTCGCTCGACCATGGCGCGGCGCAACCCGCGGTTTCGCTCTACTTCGATGTCTCGCCCGAAGGCCTGCCGGTCGCCACGCACAGCCGTGTCGACCGGGTCCACATCGCCGCCAACCTGCGCCACGCCCAGTACGACGTGCTGAACCAGGCGTTCGAGGCGGACCAGCGCGCGGGGCTCGAATACGAGGACGAGCTGCGCGAGCTGTGGCGCGTCGCCCTGGCGCTCGAGAAGCGACGCGGCCGTCCGAGCACCGGGGCGGGACTGCTCGACTACACCTTTCATGTCGAGGACGACCGCGTGCGCATCGTGCCGCGAAAGCGCGGCGCGCCGCTCGACAAGCTGGTCTCCGAGCTGATGATCCTCGTCAATTCGAGCTGGGGAGAGCTGCTTGCCGAGCGCGACGTGGCGGCGATCTACCGGGTGCAGTCGACCGGAAAGGTGCGCCTGTCGGTGCATCCGGAGGCGCACGAGGGACTCGGCGTGCGCTGCTATGCCTGGATGAGCTCGCCGCTTCGCCGCTATGTCGACCTCGTGAATCAGTGGCAGCTGGTGGCCGCGTTGCAGGGACGGCGACCGCCCTTCGGGCGGACGTCCGAGGGCCTGCTCTCGGCGTTGCGCGCCTTCGAAGTGACGTATGCCCGCTACGACGAGCACCAGCGCGCGATGGAGAACTATTGGAGCCTGCGCTGGCTGCTGCAGGAAGATGTGAAGGAGCTCACCGGCCTCGTCCTGCGAGAGAATCTCGTACGGGTAGAGGGCCTGCCGCTGGTGGTGCGGGTGGCAGCGATGCCCGAGACGTCGCCGGGGGCGCGCGTGCGCGTGACGGTGGGGGAGGTCGACCTGCTCGAGCGCTCGGCCGACTGGCGATATCGTGAAACCTTGTCGGACGCCGACCCCGCGCTCGCCGAAAGTGGTGCGGAATCGGATGAAAAAGCCTAAACTATGAAAGGCTTGTCCGACTAACATAAGAAGACACATGAATTTGCGCTGGATACCCGCCGGCAACGACCGCGTGCTCGCGATCGCGCTCGGGGTATCCATCGTGCTGCACCTTGTCGCGCTGGCCGTGCATTTCACGTCGCCCGACAGCAAGCGCGCCAAGACCTCCGAGCCACGCCTCGAGGTGGTCCTGGTCAACGCGAAGACCAAGGAGCGGCCGTCGAAGGCCGAGGTCATGGCACAGGCCAACCTCGATCGCGGCGGCAATGTCGACGAGCGGCGCCGCGCGCGCTCGCCGCTGCCGGTGACCAGCCCCAAAGCGCCCGGCCGGGACCTGGCCGAGGCGCAGCGTCGCGTGCAGGAGCTCGAAGCGCAACAACAGCAGCTGGTGGCGCAGGCGCGCGAAGCGGCGAAGCTGCAGCAGGCGGCGAAGGCCAAGCCGGCCGAGCAGGCCGCGCCGCAGCCGAGCGGACGCGACCTCGCCGACCTCGCGCTCGCCGCCATGCGGCTGCAGGCGCAGATCGACAAGCAGATCGACGACTACCAGAAGCGCCCGCGCAAGAAGTTCATCGGCGCGAACGCCGCCGAGTACCGCTTCGCCCAGTACGAAGAGGACTGGCGCGCCAAGGTCGAGCGCTGGGGCACGGTGAACTACCCGCCGGAAGCGCGCGGCAGGTTGTACGGCAACCTTCGCCTCACCGTCACCATCCGCCCCGACGGCAGCGTCGAGTCGATCGAGCTCGATCGCTCGTCCGGATTGAAGGTGCTCGACGCGGCCGCGTTCAAGATCGTGAAGATGGCGGCGCCGTTCGCCGCCTTTCCGGCCTCTATCCGCAAGGACACGGATCTCCTGGTCATCACGCGCACGTGGTTCTTCAGCCAGGGCGACAGGATCTGGACCGAATAGCCGGGCCATGACCGAGCGTTACGCGGTCATCGGTCACCCGGTGTCGCATTCGAAGTCGCCCTCGATCCATGCCGAGTTCGCCCGCCAGACCGGCCAGGACATCGTGTACGACCGCATCGAGGCGCCGCCCGACGGCTTCGACGCCGCGGTGGATGCCTTCCGCCGCGCGGGCGGCCGTGGCCTGAATGTGACGCTGCCTTTCAAGGAGGCGGCATTCCGCTATAGCGGCGATCTGAGCGCTCGCGCGCGCACGGCTGGCGCCGTGAATACGCTCGCCTTTCGCGAGGTCGTCTTCGGCGACAACACCGACGGCGCCGGGCTGGTGCGCGACATCGAGGGCAACGTCGGCGTTCCGTTGCGAGACAAGACCGTGCTGCTCGTCGGGGCGGGCGGGGCGGCGCAAGGCGTGGCGGGAGCGCTGATGGAGGCCGGCATCGGCCGCCTGGCGATCGCCAACCGCACCGTGGAGAAGGCGCAGGCCCTGGCGGCGCGGTTTCCGGGAGCGACTGCGACGAGCTTCGCGGCGCTCGGCGGGCCCTTCGACGTGGTCGTCAATGCCACGTCCGCCGGCCTGAGCGGTGCAGCGCTGCCGTTGCCCCGATCCTTGTGGCGTCCGGATACGCTCGCGTACGACATGGTCTATGGCCGCGATACGGCGTTCCTCGCCGCGGCGCGCGCCGCAGGCGCCCGCGCGTGCGACGGCCTGGGCATGCTGGTCGAGCAGGCGGCCGAATCATTCTTCATCTGGCGCGGCGTGCGCCCGCAGACGCGGAGCGTGCTCGCCCGGCTGCGTGCCGGCTAAGCGCTCGGGCGCCTGGCGCGCCGTCGTCATCGCCTTCAAGGCGTTCAGCTACACGCTGGGCGCGCTCGCCATCGCATTCGTGCTGGCGCAGCTGTGGTTCTTCGGCCACGTCCTCTATTACATGCACTACGCGCCGGAGCGCACGGCCTTCATGGAGCGACGGCTGGACGCGATGCTGGAAAAGGATCCGCGAGCCCGGCTGCGCTACCAGTGGGTGCCCTACGAGCGCATCTCGCCGCATCTCAAGCGTGCGGTGGTGGCCGCAGAAGACGCCCGCTTCCTCGATCACGAGGGCTTCGACTGGGAGATGATCCAGAAGGCGCTGACGCGCAACGAGAAGCGCGGCCGCGTGGTCGCGGGCGCCTCGACCATCAGCCAGCAGCTGGCGAAGAACCTGTTCCTGTCCGGCGAGCGTTCGTGGCTGCGCAAGGGGCAGGAGGCGATCATCACCTGGATGCTGGAGAACACCCTTTCCAAGCGCCGCATCCTGGAGCTCTATCTGAACATCGCCGAGTGGGGCGATCCGGGCGTGTTCGGCGCCGAGGCCGCGGCGCGCTACCACTTCGGCGTGACTGCCGCTGCGCTGAACGCGGAGCAGGCGGCGTGGCTCGCCGTGATCCTGCCGAGCCCTCGCCGCTACGAGCGTGGGCGCACCACCGCGTACCTTGCAGGACGCGTCAGCACCATCTCGGCCCGAATGGGAAGCGTGCAGATCCCCGAATCAGTGCCCTGATACGCTTGGCCATGTCCGAAGCGCTCGCCCGGCTCGAAGTCGACGACCTGCAGGAGAGCCTTCGCACGGTGCGCGCGCTGCTCGAAGAGCCGGCGCGCGAGGCGGAGCTGCGCCCGACGCTCGACGCGCTGCATCCCGCCGACATCGCCTACATCCTCGAGGCGCTGCCGCTCGATGAGCGGCGCAAGGTCTGGAACCTCGTCAAGGCGGACCGCGACGGCGAGATCCTGCTCGAGGTGTCCGAGGCCGTGCGCGAGTCGCTCATCGAGGCGATGGACTCCGCCGAGCTGGTGGCCGCGGCGGAGACCCTGGAGGCCGACGAGCTTGCCGACATCGCGGCGGACCTGCCCGCCGGTGTCATGGAGGAGGTGGTGCAGGCGCTGCCGGCCGAGGAACGCGAGCGCCTGCGGGCGGCGCTGTCGTATCCGGAAGGCTCGGTCGGCGCGCTGATGGACTTCGGCCACGTCAGCGTACGCGAGGACGTGACGCTCGAGGCGGTGACCCGCTTCCTGCGCCGGCTGGACGAGCTGCCGGACCATACCGACCAGCTGTTCGTCGTCGATCGCGCCCAGCGTCTGCGCGGCACCGTGCCGCTCGCGCGGCTCATCGTCTCCGACCTCGAGCGCGACGTGAGGAGCGTGATGGTGGGGGAGACGGTGAAGTTCTCCGCCGAGGATTCGGCGGAAGACGCCTCCAACGCCTTCGAGCGCTACGACCTGGTGTCGGCGCCCGTGGTCGACGCAGCCGACACGCTCATCGGTCGGCTGACCGCCAACGCCGTGATCGACTACATCCGCGAGCGAAGCGCCGAGTCGCGCCTCGCCGAAGCCGGCCTGCGCCAGGAAGAGGACGTCTTCGCCCCGGTGCTCGACAGCTTCAAGAACCGCTGGGCGTGGCTGGCGGTGAACCTGGTGACCGCCTTCATCGCCTCGCGCGTCATCGGGCTGTTCGAAGGCTCGATCGAGCGGCTCGTCGCGCTCGCCGCGTTGATGCCGATCGTGGCCGGCGTCGGCGGCAATTCCGGCAACCAGACCATCACCATGATCGTGCGCGCGCTTGCCCTCGGCCAGATCGAGGGGGAGTACTGGAAGCAGCTCCTGCGCAAGGAAATCGGCCTCGCGCTGCTGAACGGCGTGGTCTGGGGCACGCTGCTCGGGCTCGTCGCCTACGCTTTCTACGGCAGCGTGGCGCTGGGGGGCGTGATGGCGCTCGCCATGGTCCTGACGCTGGTTCTCGCCGCGATGATGGGCGTCGCCATACCCTGGCTGCGAGCGCGCTTCGGGCGCGATCCGGCCGTCGGCTCCTCGGTCCTGATCACCGCGGTGACCGACTCCGGCGGCTTCTTCATCTTCCTGGGTCTGGCGACGCTCTTCTTGCTGTAAGGGCGGCGGCGACCCGGCGCGTGGCGGAGAGTTGCGATTTGAGCGCGTAATCGAAGAGCGCCACGCGCTGCTCGAACACCTCGCCGAAGTGGCTCGCCGCATCCGGCGGTGCGAGGCGCAGCCAGGCGTCGCTCTCGCCGGCTTCGGTCACGATCTCCATGCCTTGGCGGCGCGCGAGGCGCATCATCGCGGCATTCTCGGTCAGGCAATGCATGAAGAGCGCCGCCACGCGCCAGTTGCGGGCGCGCAGGTGCGCGCGGGCGAGCAGCGCGCTGCCGATGCCGCGCTTGCGATGGCCTTCGACGACGGAGACGCCCAGCTCGGCATGTCCGCTGGAGCGCGCGACGTGCGCCGCGCCCAGCAGCCTAAGCTCCTCGTCGAACACGCCGAAAAGCGCGTCGTGCTCGAAATCGATGCGCCGCACGTATTCACGCACCGAATAGTCACCGAGGGGCGTGCCGAAGCGCAGGCGCCGGTCCGCAGGCTGCAGCGCTAGGAAATGTTCGCAGAGCGAGCTGCGCTCGCCGTGCCAGAGCTCCCTGATCGGTATATGCATCCGGTCACCCGGACGCAAGGTCCGTTCCAGCTAGCCGACGCGTTTGAATGCGCTGCGTGCCGCGGCAAGCGTCGCCTCGATCTCGTCCGTGCCGTGCGCCGCGGAAACGAAGCCGGCCTCGTAGGCGGAGGGCGCGAGATAGACGCCGCCCTCGAGCATGGCGTGGAAAAAGCGATTGAAACGCTCGCGATCGCACTGCATGACTTCGGCGAAGCTCCTGGGCGGCGCCGCGCGGAAGTACAGGCCGAACATG
Source organism: Burkholderiales bacterium (assembly GCA_035699685.1). GTDB lineage: Bacteria > Pseudomonadota > Gammaproteobacteria > Burkholderiales > SG8-39 > SCGC-AG-212-J23. Next base: position 21,685 of record DASSPL010000044.1, read on the forward strand.
CTGCCGATCGATTGCGCCGAGAATGTGACGCCCGCCTTTCTCGCTTCTTCCGCCAGAGCATTCACCAGCCGAACCGCCGTCGTCTCGATGCGCTCGACAAAGCCGGGCTGAACGACCAGCTGCAGCGTCGCCAGTCCGGCCGCCACCGCGAGCGGATTGCCGGACAGCGTGCCAGCCTGGTACACCGGGCCGAGCGGCGCGAGCTTCTCCATGATCTCGCGCCGGCCGCCGACCGCGCCGAGCGGCAGCCCGCCGCCGGCCACCTTGCCGAGCGTGGTCAGATCCGGCTTGATGCCGTAGCGCGCCTGCGCGCCGCCAAGGGCAACGCGGAAGCCGGTCATCACCTCATCCAATATGAGCACGGCGCCGTGGCGCGCGCACTCGTCGCGCAGCGCTTCTAGAAAACCCGCCGCCGGCAGCACCAGATTCATATTCCCCGCGACCGGTTCGACGATCACGCCGGCGATGTCCTTGCCTCGTTTCTGGAACAGCTCGCGCACCTGGCCGACATCGTTGTAGTCCAGCACCACGGTATGCGCGGCCGTCTCCTCCGGCACACCGGCGGAGCTCGGATTGCCGAAGGTAAGGGCGCCGGAACCCGCCTTCACCAGCAATGCATCGGCGTGGCCGTGATAGCAGCCTTCGAACTTGACGATCAGCTTGCGACCGGTGTGGCCGCGCGCGATGCGGATCGCGGTCATCGTCGCCTCGGTGCCGGATGACACCAGGCGCACGCGCTCCATCGACGGAACGAGCCGGCAAAGCAGCTCGGCGAGCTGCGTTTCCTGCGGCGTAGGCGCGCCGAAGGAAAGCGCGCGGGCGGCGGCCGCCTGCACGGCGGACACTACCGCGGGGTGCGTGTGCCCGGCCACCATCGGCCCCCACGAGCCGACATAGTCGATGTAGCGCTTGCCATCGGTGTCCCACAGATGCGCGCCTTGCGCGCGCTCGAAGAACACCGGCGTGCCGCCGACCGCGCGGAAGGCGCGCACCGGCGAGTTCACGCCACCGGGAATGACCTTCTGCGCTCTTTCGAACAGGGTTTCGTTGGTCATGGGAAGAGCTTCGCATACTCCAGCGCGCGGCCGCGGATGTCGCGCGCATCGAAGAGATCGGAAATCACGGCGAGCAGATCCGCGCCCGCCGCGACCAGTTGCGGCGCATTGTCGAGCGTGATGCCGCCGATCGCCGCCGTCGGGACTCCGAGCCTCTCCCTGAACAGGGTCAACGGAGCGCGAACGGCATTGGGCTTGGTGGGCGATGCGAAGACGCTGCCGAAGGCGACATAGTCGGCGCCTGCTTCAACCGCGGCGCGCGCCAGCGCGGCATCGTTGTAGCACGACGCGCCGAGAAGGCGGCCCTTCAACCGCGAGCGCGCCGCGCGCAAATCGCCATCGTCGCGGCCGAGGTGCGCGCCCGCGGCGTCGAGCTCGAGCGCCAGCGCGACGTCGTCATTCATGATGACCGGCGTGCCGAACTCGCGCGCCAGGGCGACGATGGCTTTGGCATGCGCGCGGTCTCGCGCCTTGTTCCGGTATTGCAGCAGGGCGACGCCGCCTTCCAGCGCGAGGCGCACCTTGGCCGGGTCGACGGCTTCCGGCGTGATCGCATAGAGTCCGCGCAGCTTCATCGCCGCAGTGGAATGAACTGCCCGCGCCCGGGCTTGAAGCCGGCGGCGAGCGCGCGCCAGGTGAATTCCTGCGCTTCGCGCACGGCTGCGGCGGGTGCGGCGCCGTGCGCCAGGCGCGCGGCGATGGCGGAGGCGAGCGTGCAGCCCGAGCCGTGGTAGCTGCCCGGCAGGCGCGGCCAGCGATCCTCCCGCACCATGCCGCTTGCGTCATACAGCGTGTTGATCACCTCTGCGCTTTCTTCGTGCGTGCCGGTGATCAGCACGTATTCACAGCCGTCATCGATAAGCCGTCGCGCGCACATCGCAAGGTCGGTCTCCGGCGCGGCGAGGCGGCGGGCCTCGATGCTGTTCGGCGTGAGCACAGTGGCGCGCGGCAGCAGGACCTCGCGCAGCGTCTCGAGGGCATCCTCGCCGGCGAGCGGTTCGCCGCGGCCCGACGCGAGCACCGGATCGACGACGAAGGGGACCTTGGCGTGCTCCGCCACGACTTCCGCTACGGCGCGCACATTGGCCGCCGAACCCAGCACGCCGGCCTTGAACGCCGATGCCTCGATGTCGTTCAGAAGGTGACGCGCCTGCTCGCGCACGCATTCGGCATCGACGGGCCACAGGCGCGCGACACCGCTCGTGTCCTGCGCGGTGAGTCCGGTGACGACCGACAGTGGATGGCACGAAAGCGCGGCGAGGGTAAGGATGTCGGCCTGGAGGCCGGCGCCGCCGGTGGGATCGGAGGCGGCGAAGGTCAGCACCATCGGCAGCATGGTTTATTATCCCGGCCCATTCTATGACTGAAAATCAAGTGCAGTACAAGACGTGGATGTGCCTGATTTGCGGCTGGGTGTACGACGAAGCTGCGGGTCTGCCCGACGAAGGCATCGCACCGGGTACGCGGTGGGAAGACGTGCCGATGAACTGGACCTGCCCGGAATGCGGCGCGCGCAAGGAAGACTTTGAGATGGTCGAGATCTGAGTGCGGTAAAATCGCGCCGCAAGGGCGCAATGTCCTCGATCAACCTGACGCATCACTTCCTGATCGCCATGCCGAGCATGGTGGATCCGAACTTCTCGAGGACGCTGACCTACATCTGCGAGCACAACGACCAGGGCGCGCTCGGCCTGGTGGTGAATCGTCCGACCGAGCTCACGCTGCAGTCGCTGTTCGAGCGGTTGTCGCTTTCGCTGAAAGACGCGGCGCTGTCGGACTCGCCGGTGTACTTCGGCGGGCCGGTGCAGGTGGACCGCGGCTTCGTGCTCCACGAGCCGGCCGGCAACTGGCAGTCGACGCTGCGGGTGCGCGAGGCGATCGGCCTCACCACCTCCAAGGACATCCTCGAGGCGGTCGGCCGCGGCGAAGGACCGTCGCGCATGCTGGTGACGCTCGGCTATGCCGGCTGGTCGCCGGGCCAGCTCGAGCAGGAGCTGGCGCAGAACGCGTGGCTCACCGTGGAAGCGCGCGACGCGATCCTCTTCGACGTGCCCGCGGAAGAGCGCCTGCCGCGCGCCATGCAGCTCCTCGGCATCGACTTCGCGCGACTGCAGGACGCGGCAGGGCATGCCTGAGCGCACGGTCCTCGCCTTCGATTTCGGCTTAAAGCGTATTGGAGTAGCAGTCGGCGAGCCGGAGCTCGGCACCGCGCATCCCCTGCCGCCGATCGCGGCGCCGGGGTTCGATTCCATACAGAAGCTGATTGCCGAGTGGCGCCCGTCGCAGATCGTCGTCGGCCTGCCGGTGGCCGAGAACGGCGAGCACCCGCTCGCCAAGCGCGTCGAGCGCTTCGCCCGCCAGATCGAAGGCCGCTTCCGGGTGCCGGTCGCGCGCGTCGACGAGAGGTTCTCGTCGGTGGAGGCGGAAAGCCGCCTGCGCGGAGCGAAGAGCAAGAGCGTCGACTCGATCGCGGCGCAGCTGATCCTGGAGCAATACTTTGACCAAGCTGCATGAAGACGCTACCTGAGGCAGAAAAGCTGTGCGAGCAGCTGGCCGCCGAGCTCGCGCCGAAGCTCGGGCCGAAGAGCGCGATGATCGGGCTCTATACCGGTGGCGCGTGGCTCGCCGAGCGGCTGCACAAGCGGCTCGGCATGAAGGAGCCGCTCGGCCTGATGGACATCGCGTTCTACCGAGACGACTACCACACCAGCGGGCTGCACCACGACCCGAAGCGCACACGGATCCCGTTCGACGTCAACGGCCGAGAGCTGCTGCTGATCGACGACGTGCTCTACACCGGCCGCACGGTGCGCGCGGCGATGAACGAGCTGTTCGACTACGGCCGGCCGGCGAGCATCACGCTCGTCGTGCTCGCCGACCGCGGCGGGCGGCAGCTGCCGATCTGCGCGCAGCACTGCGGCGCGCGCGTCGACGTGCCGGCGGGCCAGCGGCTGCGCTTGAAGCGCGCGGACGACGGGCGGCTCGAGCTCGCGCTGGAGGCGGCGAGTGGAGCGTAATCCGCAGCTCAACGCCAAGGGCGAGCTGCAGCACCTGCTGTCCATCGAAGGGCTGCCGCGCGAGATCCTCACGCAGATCCTCGACACGGCGGAGTCGTTCGCCGGGGTCACCGAGCGCGAGGTGAAGAAGGTGCCGCTGCTGCGCGGCAAGAGCGTGTTCAACCTGTTCTTCGAGCCCTCCACCCGCACGCGCACCACGTTCGAGATCGCGGCCAAGCGCCTGTCGGCGGACGTCATCAACCTGAACATCGCGGTGTCGTCGCAGACGAAGGGCGAATCGCTGCTCGACACGGTGGCCAACCTTTCGGCGATGCAGGCCGACATCTTCGTCGTGCGCCACGCCTCCTCGGGCGCGCCGTTCCTCATCGCGCGCCACGTCAAGCCGCACGAGCATGTGGTGAACGCCGGCGACGGCCGCCATGCGCATCCGACGCAGGGGCTGCTCGACCTCTTTACGCTGCGCCATTACAAGAAGGACTTCGGCGGGCTCACCGTCGCGATCATCGGCGACGTGTTGCATTCGCGCGTCGCGCGCTCGCTGATCCACGGCCTGACCACGCTCGGCGCGCCGGAAGTACGCGTCATCGGCCCGCAGACGCTGCTGCCGACGGGCGTCGAGGCGCTCGGCGTCAAGGTGTTCCACGACATGCGCGAAGGCCTGCGCGACTGCGACGCGGTGGTCATGCTGCGCCTGCAGAGCGAGCGGATGAAGGGCGCGCTGCTGCCTTCGGCGCAGGAGTACTTCAAGCACTACGGCCTCACGCTCGACAAGCTCGCGCTCGCCAAGCCCGACGCCATCGTCATGCATCCCGGGCCGATGAACCGGGGCGTGGAGATCGATTCGGCGGTCGCCGACGGGCCGCACTCGGTGATCCTGCCGCAGGTCACTTTCGGCATCGCGGTGCGGATGGCCGTCATGAGCATCGTGGCGGGCAATTGAAGACCCTGATCAAGAACGCCCGCATCGTCGATCCGGCAAGCGGGCGCGACGACAAGGGCGAGCTGTACATCGCCGACGGCAGGATCAGCGAGGAGTTCGCCAAGCCGGAGCGCGTGATCGACGCCAGGGGCCTGGTCGTCGCACCCGGGTTTATCGACCTCTCGGCGCGGCTGCGCGAGCCGGGCTTCGAGTACCGCGCCACGCTCGAGTCCGAGATGGACGCCGCGGTGGCGGGGGGCGTGACGAGCCTCGCCTGTCCGCCCGACACCGATCCGCCGCTCGACGAGCCGGGGCTGGTCGACATGCTGCGCCGGCGCGCGAAGGCGATCTCGCGCGCCAGGGTCTATCCGATCGGCGCGCTGACGGTGAAGCTCGAGGGCGAGCGGCTGACCGAGATGGCGCAGCTCGCCGAGGCCGGCTGTGTTGCCTTTACGCAGGCGAACGCGCCGCTCGCGGATACGCAGGTGCTGTGGCGCGCGCTGCAATACGCCGCCACGTTCGGCTTCCCGGTGTGGCTGCGGCCCGAGGACGCGTGGCTTGCGAAAGGCGGCGTGTCGCACGATGGCGAGGTGGCGACGCGCCTGGGCCTGCCGGGCATCCCATCGTTCGCCGAAACCATCGCCATGGCGACGGTGCTGGAGCTGGTGCGCGCCACGGGCGCCCGGGTGCACTTCTGCCGCCTGTCGAGCGCCGGCGGCGTCGACATGATGCGCGCCGCGAAACGTGAAGGACTTCATGTGACGTGCGACGTGGGCGTGCATCATCTGCATCTGTCGGAAATGGACCTCGGCTACTTCGATTCCAACTGCCGCCTCGAGCCGCCGCTGCGCAGCCAGCGCGACCGCGACGCCCTGTCGCGCGGCCTGGAGGAGGGTGTGCTCGACTGCATCTGCTCCGACCACACGCCGGTCGACGACGACGGCAAGCACCTGCCCTTCGCCGAGGCCGAGCCGGGGGCGACCGGCCTGGAGCTCCTGCTGCCGCTGACGCTGAAGTGGGGCGAGGCGCGCAAGCTGCCGCTCGCGAAAACGCTCGCGCGCATCACGTCCGACGCGGCGCGCGTGCTCGGCGTCTCCTCCGGGCGCCTGGCGATCGGCGCGCCGGCCGATATCGCCATCTTCGATCCCGCCGCCACGATGCGGGTCAGCGCCGAGTCGCTGAAGAGCCAGGGCAAGAACACGCCTTTCGTGGGCTACGAGCTCGCGGGTCGCGTGCGCTATACGCTGGTGGCGGGCAACGTCGTGTTCGAAACGTCATGAGACGGATCGCCGCCGCGGCGGTGCTCGCCGTGCTCGTGGGCTGCGGCTCGGCGCCGAAGAAGGGCGGCTACTACAAGGACGATGGCCCGCAGGCCAATCCGCCGTCCAATCTCGCCTCGATTCCGGATGCCCAGCCGCGCACCGAGCCGCTCCACAAGTTCGCCAACCGGCCGTACGAGGTGTTCGGAAAGAGCTACGTGCCGCTCACGTCGGTGCGGCCCTTCCGCCAGCGCGGCATCGCCAGCTGGTACGGCAAGCGCTTCCACGGGCAGAAGACCGCGAGCGGCGAGATCTACGACATGTATGCCATGACCGCGGCGCACCCGACGCTGCCCATCCCGAGCTACGTGCGCGTCACGCATCTGCGCAACGGCCGGCAGGTCGTGGTACGCATCAACGACCGCGGCCCGTTCCATGCCAACCGCGTCATCGACCTTTCCTACGCCGCCGCCTACCGCCTCGGCTACATCGAGGCCGGCAGCGCCGAGGTCGAAGTGGAGGCCGTCGTGCCGAGCCAGCGCGCCGGCATGGAGGAAGCTGGCGAGCGCCTGTGATGGTCCGCTTCATCGTGCTGGCTTTGCTCTGCGGCAGCGCGTTGGCCGCGGCGCCGCCGCCGTCGATCGGCGCCAAGGCCTGGATGGTGGGCGACCTGTCCAGCGGCCAGGTGCTGGGCGCCGAGAAGGCCGACGAGCGTTTCGAGCCGGCTTCGCTCACCAAGTTGATGACCGCCTACGTGGTGTTCGCCGCGCTGCGTGACAAGAAGCTGAGCGTGGAGCAGCAAGTGCCGATTTCAGGGCGGGCATGGAAGGCGCCGGGGGCGCGCATGTTCCTCGACCCGAAAAAGCCGGTCACGGTCGAGCAGCTCATCCGCGGCATGGTGGTGGTCTCGGGCAACGACGCCTGCATCGCCCTCGCCGAGGCGGTCGCGGGCTCCGAAGAAGCGTTCGTGCAGGCGATGAACCGGGAGGCCGGCCGCCTGGGCATGAAGAATTCGCGCTTCGCCAACGCCTCCGGCCTGCCCGATGCCCAGCACTACAGCACCGCAAAGGATCTGTACACGCTCAGCGCCGCGCTCATCAGGGACTTCCCCAACGAGTACGCGCAGTACTACGCGCAGAAGGAATACCGCTACAACAACATCGCGCAGCCCAACCGCAACCGCCTGCTCTGGCTCGATCCGACGGTCGACGGCGTCAAGACCGGGCACACGGAGGCGGCGGGCTACTGCCTCATCGCCTCGTCGCGCCGCAGCGGCCGGCGGATGCTGTCGGTCCTGCTGGGCTCCACCTCGGAAGCCGCGCGCGCGCAGGAGTCGCAGAAGCTCCTCAACTGGGGCTTCCAATTCTTCGACAGCGTCAAGCTCTTCAGCAACAACGAGGTCGTGCGCACCCTGGATGTCTGGAAAGGCTCGCTGCGCCAGGTGAAGGCCGGCGTGCGCGGCGACCTTTTCGTCACCGTGCCGAAGGGCGAGGGCGGCAAGCTCAAGGCGGAGCTCGTGTCGCAGCAGCCGCTGGTCGCGCCCCTGGCGCAGGGCCAGCGGGTGGGAACGGTGCGCGTCTCGCTCGACGGCAAGCCGCTCGCCGAGTATCCGCTGGTCGCCCTCGAGACGGTCGGCCCGGCGGGCATCCTCGGACGGGCCTGGGATACACTGAGGCTGTGGATCAAATAGTCTTCCTGAATGGCGAGTTCCTCCCCCTGGGGGAGGCCAAAGTGCCGGTGCTCGACCGCGGCTTCATCTTCGGCGACGGCGTCTACGAGGTCGTGCCGGTGTACTCCAAGGTGCCGTTCCGCCTCGACGAGCACCTCGCGCGCCTCGAGCGCAGCCTCGCGGCCGTCGGCATCCGCAACCCCTATACCCGCGAGCAGTGGCGCGGCTTCGTCGCCGGCGTCGTCGAGCGCCAGAGCTTCGACGACCAGGGCGTCTACTTCCAGGTGACGCGCGGCGTCGCCAAGCGCGACCACGCGTTTCCGAAGAACGCGCCGCAGCCGACGGTGTTCATGATGTCGAATCCGCTCGTGCCGCCGCCCGCCGCGCTGGTGGAAAACGGCGCCACCGCGATCACGGCGCGCGACAACCGCTGGCTGCGCTGCGACATCAAGTCGATCTCGCTCATCGGCAACTGCCTGCTGCGCCAGCT
>DASSPL010000045.1:0-3236 GCA_035699685.1 Burkholderiales bacterium
GTCGGCACGGAACCGCCCGACGTCGTCGCCGTCGAACACCGGCAGCGCCGAGAGCGCCGCGAGCGTCGTGATGTGGCCCTGCAGCTCGGCGTCGACCGCCGTCATGAGCGCGCGCACGCGCTCGCTCGCGCCGCGGTGGAACGCCTCGCGCTCGCGCTCGGCCAGCAGCAGCGCGCCGCCGACCGCGAAGATCGCCATCGGCAGCAGCGTCGCGGCGATCAGCACCAGCAGGTGGGAACGTAGCTTCACGGAAGCGCGCAAGCGTAACATCGAGGCATGTCGCAATACGACCTCATCATCCGCAACGCCACTGTTATCGACGGTACACGCGCGCCGCGCTACGAAGCCGACATCGGCGTGACGAAGGGGCGCATCGCCGCCATCGGGCGGCTGGACCAGGAAACGGCCACGACCGAGATCGACGCCTCGGGCCGGGTCGCCGCGCCCGGATTCATCGACGCGCACACGCACGACGACCGGCTGATGCTGTCGGCGCCCGACATGGCGGCGAAGGTGAGCCAAGGGGTGACCACGGTCGTGGCCGGAAACTGCGGCATCTCGCTCGCCCCGGCGCCCAACGGCATGCGCTCGCCGGTGACGCCGCCGCTCGACATCATCGACGAGGAGGGCGGCTGGTTCCGCTTCCGCCGCTTCGCCGACTATGTGCAGCACCTCGAGGCGTATCCCGCGGCGACCAACTGCGCGCTCCTCGTCGGCCACACCATGCTGCGCGTGCAGGTCATGGACGCGTTCGAGCGTCCGGCGCGCCCGGCCGAGGTGAAGAAGATGCGCGAGCTGGCCGACGAGGCGCTCGCCGCCGGCGCCATCGGCGTCTCGACCGGGCTCTACTACGAGCCGGCCTGCGCCGCGCCGACGGAGGAGGTGATCGAGGTCTGCCGGCCGCTCGCCGAGCGAAGCGGCCTCTACGTCACCCACATGCGCAACGAGGGCGAGAACATCCTCGCCTCGCTGGAGGAGACGTTCCGCATCGGCCGCGAGGTCGGCGTGCCGGTGATCATCTCGCACCACAAGGTGGCCGGCCAGCCGAACCATGGCCGCTCGCAGGAGACGCTGCCGCTCATCGCGGCGCGCATGAAGACGCAGCCGATCGGCCTCGACTGCTATCCCTACTGCGCGTCGTCGACGATCCTGTCGGCGAGCCGCGCCGCAGTGGCCTCGCGCACCATCGTCACCTGGTCGAAGCCCCATCCCGAGGTCGCGGGCAGGGACCTGGCCGAGATCGACATCCCGCTGGAGGAGCTGCTGCCGGCGGGCGCGATCTACTTCTCCATGGATGAGGCCGACGTGCAGCGCATCCTCGCCTTCGAGCACACCATGATCGGCTCCGACGGCCTGCCGCACGACGCCGCGCCGCACCCGCGGCTATGGGGGACGTTCCCGCGCGTGCTGGGGCACTACTCCCGGCAACTGAATTTGTTCGGGCTGGAGACCGCGGTCTACAAGATGACCGGCCTCACGGCGAAGACCTTCGGCTTCAAGGACCGCGGCGTGCTGAGGAGCGGCATGGCCGCGGACGTGACGATCTTCGATGCCGGCACGATCGACGAGGCGGCGACGTTCGCGCGGCCGATCCAGCCGGCGAAGGGCATCGAGACGGTGATCGTCAACGGCGAGATCGTGTGGCGCGACGGCAAGCCCACCGGCGCGCGCCCCGGACGGGTGCTCAGAAAAGAAAAGGCCTGAGCTCTCGCCCAGGCCTTTTCACTGTCTTGCCGTGCTTAGTAGCGCTGCTGGCCCTTGATGCTCCACGGGATCACCGGCCCGCTCGACTCGCCTTCGGCGCCGTTCTGCCGCTGCGCGGCATCCTTCTTCGGGCGGCCGGGGCGGAAGGTGACCGAGAAGATCTTGAGCGGCGGCACCTTCGGCGGCGCTTCGAGGAAGCGGCAGTCGGACTCGGTCGGCACCGAGAGCAGCGCGCCAAGGCGCTTGCCGTTCAGCAGCACCGTGTAGCGCAGCATGTGCATCGAGCCGGCAGCAGGGGTGGCGACGATGTCGTACTTCCCTATCTTGTACTGCTTTCTCTCAAGCATTGCGGATCGCATGGGTCTCCGAAAAGTACGAAGCGAAAGGATCGGCTGGGTCGTGCGATCCGGGGGCTTCGAGGCTGAGTGAGCCCCGTATTGTGCCTTAAAAATGGGCAGTTTTAGCGCCCGAATCCGGGTAAATCCCTGTCCGGGCTGTGAAACGGCCTACGGGGTAGGGACTTCGGCCACCTTTAGCGTGTGCGCGCCCACGCCGAGCAGGCGCACGGGGCGCTCGGCGGCCTCGGTGCGCTCGAGCAGCATCTGGGCGCGATTGACGATCTCCGGCCGCGAATCGGTGAAGTATTCGGTCGTATGGCTGCGCGTGACGGTGGTAAAGCCCTTGTAGCGCACCTTTATCGTCACCGTGCGCGCGCGCAGGCCCTTTCGCTGCAGCTGCTGCGCCACGTCCTCGGCGAGGAGCTGGATCTCGCGGTTGATCTCGCGCCAGTCGGTGAGGTCCTGCGCGAAGGTGGTTTCCGAGGAAACCGACTTGGTCTCGCGGTTCGGCTCCACCGGGCGGTGGTCGACGCCATGGGAGAGCTGCGTCAGCCATTCGGCCAGGCTGCCGACCGTATGGGCGAGGAGCGCGGCGTCGGCGGTGCGCACGTCGACCAGCCTCTCGATGCCGATCGAGCGCAGCTTCTTTGCCGTGACGGGACCGACGCCCCACAGCGCTTCGACCGGCAGCTTCTGCAGGAAGCTCTCGACGCGTTCAGGCGCGATCACCGTGAGTCCGTCGGGCTTCTGCCAGCCGGAGGCGACCTTGGCCAGGAACTTGTTCGGCGCGACGCCGGCGGACGAGGTGAGGCTGAGCTCGGCCTTGATCGTGTCCTTTATGCGCCGGGCGACGTTCATCGCCAGCGGCTCGTGCCACAGGTTCTCGGTGACGTCCAGGTAGGCCTCGTCGAGCGACAGCGGCTCCACCAGCGGCGTCGCCGAGCGCAGGATGGCCATCACCTTCTGGGAGGCGTCCTTGTACTTGCTGAAGTCGGGCGGGACGATGACGAGATCGGGGCACAGGCGCACGGCGCGCGCCATCGGCATCGCCGAGCGCACGCCGAACGTGCGCGCCTCGTAGCTCGCCGCGGCAACGACGCCGCGCGATTGCGGCGGGCCGCCGACCGCGACCGGCCTGCCGCGCAGCTCGGGGTTGTCGCGCTGCTCGACGGACGCGTAGAACGCGTCCATGTC
>DASSPL010000046.1:0-4192 GCA_035699685.1 Burkholderiales bacterium
GTGATGCCGGTGATGCAGCGGGCGGCCGGGCTGCACAGGTAGACGATGGCCGCCGCGATTTCCTCGGGCTCGGGAAAGCGGCCGAGTGGCGTGTGGTGCATGACGCGCTTGAGCACGTCGGGGTTGGAGAAGATCGGCACGGTGAGGTCGGTGCGCACGAAGGTCGGCGCCACGGCGTTGACGCGCACGTTGTCCGCCGCCCATTCCAGCGCCAGCGCGCGTGTCAGGTTCACCACGCCGCCCTTGCTCGCCTGGTACGAGGCGTTGGGAAAGATGCCGCCGGAGAACCCCATGATCGAGGCGAGGTTGACGATCGAGCCGCCGCCGCGCCCCTTCATGTAGGGCATGGCGTGGCGCGAGCACATGAACGTCGCCTTGAGGTTGAGATCGATGACCTTGTCCCATTCCTCGCCCGAGAGCTCGACCGCCGGCTTGCGCACCGCGCTGCCGGCGCTGTTGACGAGGATGTCCATGCCGCCGAGCGAGGCGTAGGCGCGCTGCACCTGTCTTTCGTCGGTGACGTCGCACCCGCTCTCGATATCGAGCACCTGGACCTTCGCGCCGCATTGCTCGAACAGCCTGACCGTTGCGGCGCCGATCCCCTTCGCGCCGCCGGTGACGACGGCGACCTTGTCCTTCAGGTTGAAAAGCTCCATGGGCGCGCCAGTATACTGGCCGCCCCGTGCACGACCTCGTCATCCGCGACGCGCTGCTGATCGACGGCACCGGCTCGCCGCCGCGCCGTGGCGACCTGGCTGTTACCCGGGACTGCATCACCGCCCTGGGCGCGGTGGAAGGCGAAGCGGGGGAGACGATCGATGCGGGCGGCCTCGCGCTGATGCCCGGCATCATCGACAACCACACGCACTACGACGCCCAGCTCACCTGGGACCGCCGGCTTTCGCCGTCGCCGGCGCTCGGCGTCACCACCGCGATCATCGGCAACTGCGGCTTCACCATCGCGCCGTGCCGGCCGGCCGACCGCGAGCGCGTGATGCGCAACCTGACGCAGGTCGAGGGCATGTCGCTCGAAGCGCTGCGCGCCGGCATCCGCTGGGAGTTCGAGTCGGTGCCGCAGTACCTCGACATGCTCGAGCGCGCCGGCAGCGCGATCAACGTCGCCGCGTTCGTCGGCCACTCGAGCGTGCGCACCTACGTCATGGGCGACGCGGCCGCCGAGCGCGCGGCGACCGGCGCCGAGATCGCGCAGATGAAGGCGATCGTGGCCGAGGGGCTGCAAGCGGGGGCGATCGGCTTCGCCACCAGCACCTCGCCCGCGCACAACGGCGCCGATGGCCTGCCCATGCCGTCGCGGCTCGCGGACGAAAAGGAGCTGGCCGCGCTCGCCGGCACGCTCAAGGACGCCGGCCGCGGGGTCTTCATGCTGACGAAGGGCGGCCACACGCCGATGCCCTTCCTCGAGAAGCTCGCAGCGGATACCGGGCGCCCGGTCGTGGTGGCGGCGCTGCTTCACAACAGCACCAATCCGGACGCCGTGTTCCGCGACCTGCGCGCCATCGCGCAGGCGAACGAAAGGCGCCATCCGCTGGTCGGCGCGATCTCCTGCTGCCCGCTGTCGATGGATTTCACGCTGCGCTCGCCCTACACGTTCGAGGGGCTGGAGGCCTGGAAGCAGGCGCTGCCGCTCAAGGGCGACGCCTACAAGCGCAAGCTCGCCGATCCCGCGTTCCGGGCCGAGGTGCGGGAAGAAATCGCGCGTCCGGCGCATTTCCGCCTCTTCAACGGCGAGTGGGACCGGGTCGAGGTGGTGGAGTCGAAGCGCGCGGAGCTCGAGGGGCGCACGGTGGCCGACATCGCGGCCGGACGGGACGCGCTGGACACCCTGCTCGACCTCGCGCTCGCCGAGGATCTGGATACGGTCTTCAAGGCGCTGCTCCTGAATTCCGACGAGCAGGCGGTGGGCCGCATGCTGCGCGACCCGCACGCGATGGTGTCGCTCTCCGACGCGGGGGCGCACCTCACGTTCTTCAACGACGCCGGCTATGGCTTGCACCTCCTTGGCCACTGGTCACGCAAGCTCGGGGTGCTGAAGCTCGAGGAGGCGGTGTGGCGGCTCACCGGCCATCCGGCGAAGGTCTTCGGCATTCGCGAACGCGGCGCGCTGCGCGCCGGCTATCACGCGGACCTGCTGCTGTTCGACCCGGCGACAGTCAACCGGACGCCGAACCGGCGCGTCTTCGACCTGCCGGCCGGCCAGCCGCGGCTCATGCCCGGTGCGACCGGTGTGCACGGTGTATGGGTAAACGGGGAGCGCGTCGACAAGGAAAGCGAAACCCTGCCCGGGCGACTGCTGCGGGAGTTCGCACCGTAGCGCGGGCCCGACACTCTCCTACAGAGTGTCGAATAGATTCGACAAAGAAATCCGTCGCCGCGGGGCGACATGGTGGTTTTCCCGACGTGCCCGTGATTCTTTGTTTCTCAAGCACTTAGCCGCAGGCATAGCTCATGCATATAAGGACGCGCTGTCCTTTCCTTCACTACATATCGGGAGCAGAGAGTGCTACAGAAAGACGGATTTTTCCGTAAACGCGACGAGCGCCGCGAAGAAAACACAAAGCGCGAAGACAACCTATTCCGCCCGACGACCCAGGCAGTCACCACTGCTCCCGTCAACGCGGCCAACACCGACACGGAAGCCACGGTGCCGGGCGCCAGCACCTCCGCCGAGCGCAAGGAAGCGCGCCTCGTCGTCGGCCCCGACATCAAGCTGAAGGGCGTCGAGATCAGCGATTGCGACACGCTGATCGTCGAAGGCCGCGTCGAAGCGACGCTCGACTCGCGCGTCCTCGAGATCACGCCGCACGGCGTGTTCCAGGGCACGATCGCGGTCGACAACGCCGAGATCCATGGCCGCTTCGAGGGCGAGCTGACGGTGCGCAAGCAACTCGTGATCTACGGCGCCGGCAAGGTGTCGGGCAAGATCCGCTACGCGAAGATCAAGGTCGAGGAAGGCGCCGAGCTGCAGGGCGAGATCTCGATGCTGGACAAGGCCGCGAACGCCGGCGTTCGCAAGGCCGCCTAAGTAGGAAGGCAGCAAGCAGCACCCGCGGGGACTGGGGCCGGCGACGTCCGGCCCGGTCCCCGTTTTTTTTGTTCCCCTGAAGTGGTGGAAAGAAGTCCCCCCGCGAAGGCGGGGGGCCAGGTTAGAAAAATGGGTCCCCGCCTCCGCGGGGACGACGGTTCAGGCGCTTTCAGTGGTGGTGGTCGTGGTCATGATCGTGATCGTGGTCATGATCATGGTCGTGCGAGTGGTCGTGGCCGTGCGCCAGGACCTCAGGCTCGAACGGCTCCTCCACCTTGCGCACCTGCACGCCGAAGTGCGCGAGCGCGTCGTCCATGCCGGGCGCCTCGGCCATCCGCAGCCAGTTGTCGCCGAATTGCAGCGGCACGTGGCCGTTGCCCAGCAGCCAGGCGAGGTGCGCAAGCCGCGCACCCTCGATGTGCAGCAGCTTCTCCGGCGCCGCCACGACCTCCAGTACCCGCCCGTCCGATGCGGTGACCAGGTCGCCGCCACGCAGGGTTTCGCCTCCGGGCAGCTTGAGCGCCACGTCTTCGCCCGAGGCGAGGCGCACCACGCCGGGGCGGTTGCGATCCGCGAAGGAGGCCGTGAACCGGTCCTTGACCTGGACGTTGTAGGCGCCGCGCTTGATCTTCAGCTTCGCTCTCACTTCCACCATGGGCCGATTCTATTTCAGTAACATCCGTGCGTGAGGCTAAAGGGGAAGAGCGCGCTGATCACCGGCGGCAACACCGGCATCGGCCGCGCGATCGCGCTGGCTTATGCGCGCGAAGGCGCCGACGTCGCGGTCGCCTGGATCGATCGCGAGGCCGGGACCCGCAGCCTCGAGAAGGAAATCTCCTCCCTCGGGCGCAAGGCGCTCGGCATCCGCTGCGACGTGACGAAGGAGGCCGATGTCACCGCGTGCGTGAGCCAGGCGGTGGCCTCGTTCGGCAAGCTCGACATCCTGGTGTCCAACGCCGGCATCCAGCGTCCGCAGGCGATCACGGACATGAGCGTCGAGGACTGGGACCGCATGCTGGCGGTGCACCTGCGCGGCGCATTCCTCGTGTCGCGCGAGGCGGCGAGGCACATGATCCCGCGCCGCAGCGGCTGGATGATCTTCACCTGCTCGCAGCTCGGCTACATCGGGCGCGAGCGCTACACCGCGTA
>DASSPL010000047.1:0-22630 GCA_035699685.1 Burkholderiales bacterium
CTGGAAATCGAGCTCGGCACGCTGCAGGCCGATTCCTCCGAAAGCCATCCCGTGGAGGTGCTGCTGCGGCCGGATGACATCGTCCACGACGATGCCGCGCCGACGCAGGCCGAGGTGGTGCACAAGGCGTTCCGCGGCGCCGAGATCCTCTACACGCTGCGCCTCGCCAGCGGCCGCAAGGTGCTGGCGCTGGTGCCGAGCCACCACAACCATGCGCTCGGCGAGAAGATCGGCATCCGCCTGGATGTCGACCACGTCGTGGCGTTTCAACCGGAGTCCGGATGAACCTCGAGAAAGTCATCTTCGGCTTCTTCATCGTCCTCGCCGCGACGCTCAACTTCGGCTTCGTCTACGGCGACATCGACAACCCGGCGCACCACGACCGCTGGGAATTCGCCGCGGCGCTCTTTGTCAACCTGGTCGCCACCGTGCTCAAGTTCGGCGACCGCACCCAGGTCGGCGCGATCCACCTCGCCACCAGCCTGGTGGCGGTGATGCAGCTGATCGCGGCGGCGCTGGTCTGGTTCTTCTCCGGCAACATGGCGAGCATCGTGTCGCTGTCCGCCGGGGCGCTGCTCGCCAACATCGTGTCGGTGACGATCCTCATCGTCGAGACCGTCGTCCAGCGGCGCTGATGAAGGGCGCGGCCTTCTTCCTCGCGCTGCGGCGGCTGCGCGCGCCGATCATCTACATGGCGACAGTGTTCTTCGCCGGCATAGCCGGCCTCGTGCTGATCCCGGGCGTCGACCCGAAGGGCGAGCCGTGGCACTTCACCATGCTGCAGGCGCTGTACTTCATGGCCTACACGGCCACCACCATCGGCTTCGGCGAGATTCCGCACCCCTTCACCGACACGCAGCGGCTCTGGGTCACCGCGGCGATCTTCGCCTCGGTGCTCGGCTGGGCATACCTGGTCGCGAGCCTGCTGGCGCTTGGCCGCGACGCGGCCTTCCGCACCGCCGTGGTCGGCGGTCGCTTCCGCTTCAAGGTGCACAACGTGAGCGAGCCGTTCTATCTGATCTGTGGCTTCGGCGAAACCGGGCGCCTGGTCGGTCAGGCGCTCGACGTGATGGGCAAGCGTTTCGTGATGATCGACATCGATCCGCTCAAGGTCGAGGAGCTGGATCTCATGGAGCTGCGCCAGGACCCGCCGGCGATGGCCGCCGACGCGCGCCTGCCGGAGACGCTGCTCGCCGCGGGACTGCGCAAGCGCCACTGCGAAGGCGTGCTCGCGCTCACCAACGACGACCGCGCCAACCTCGCCGTCGCGATGTCGGTGCGCCTGCTGCATCCGGAGATCCCGGTCGTGGCGCGCGCGATGAGCCGCGAGACCGCGGCCAACATGGCCTCGTTCGGCACCGACCACATCATCAATCCGTTCGCCGAGTTCGGCGAATACCTGGCGCTCGCCATCGCCTCGCCGGGCAGCTACCGCCTGCTCTCCTGGCTCACCGGCCTGCCCGGCACGACGCTCGAGCCGGAAACCGCGCCGCCGCGCGGCCACTGGGTGGTGTGCGGCTACGGCCGCTTCGGCCGCGAGGTGGTCGCGGCGTTCCGGGCGCACGGGCTCGACGTCACGATCATCGACCCCCAGCCGTTCGACGTCGCCGAGCTGAAGATCGTCCAGGGGCGGGGTACCGAGGCCGCCCCGCTGCGCGCTGCCGGCATCGAGCGCTCGGTCGGCATCGTCGCCGGCACGGAGGACGACATCTCGAACCTGTCGATCGCGGTCACCGCCCGCGAGCTGAACCCGAGGCTCTTCACCATCGTGCGGCAGAACGCGCAGGCGAACCGCGCGCTGTTCGAGGCGTTCGGGGCCGACATCACGATGGTGTCGTCGGAGGTGATCGCCAACGAGTGCGTGGCGCTGATCCGCACGCCGCTGCTCGAGCGCTTCCTCGCGGTGGTGCGCCGCCAGCCCGACGCCTGGGCCGACGACGTCATCGCACGGATGCAGGAACGGCTGGGCAATGCCACGCCCGATCTGTGGAGCGTGACCCTGTCGCCCGCCGGCGCCCCCGCGATCGCGCACGGCGGCCTCGCGCTGGGCGAGCTGCTGCGCGACTCGCAGGACCGCGACCAGCGCATCGCCGCCTTCCCGCTCTATCTCGCGCGCGGGGCAAATCCCATCGTGCTGCCGCCCGAGGACACCGTGCTGCAGCCGGGCGACCAGCTGCTCTTCGCCGGCACGCCGGACGCGCGCCGCGGCCAGTGGCCGATCCTGCGCAACGTGAATGTCCGCGATTACGTGCTGACGGGCGTGCAGCCGGGAGGATGGCTGTGGGAAAAGCTTGCCGGAAGGTAGAAAAAAAAGAAGCCGCCCGAAGGCGGCCTCTAGGGTCGAGCCATCCTCAAGGGAGGGAGAGGAGATGGCTCTAGGGGGAACCCATTATTGAAAACCCCCGCCCCGGTGTCTGTCACCAGCCCCATCCTTTTGCTGTAAAGGATTCTCTACAAGCGAGGAGCCCATGAGCGCCGTTCCCAACCATGCGCTGCGCCAGCTGCGCGCCGGAAAGCTGGCCGTCGGCCTCGGCCTGCGCCAGGCCCGCACCGTGGATATCGCCCAGATAGCAAAGACTTGCGGCTACGACTGGCTGTTCATCGACTGCGAGCACAACTCGATGGACGTCGACGCGGCCTGCCAGATCGCGGCCGCGTCCCTGTCCGTCGGCATCACTCCGGTGGTGCGGGTTGCCGGTCTCGAGCACTGGCATGCCTCCCGCGTCCTCGACAACGGCGCCCAGGGCATCGTCGTCCCGCACGTCGACAGCGCCGCCGAGGCCGAGCGGGTGGCGAGCGCCTGCCGCTACCCGCCGCTCGGCAGACGCTCCATGGGCGGCGGCCTGCAGCAGCTCGGTTTCGCCTCCATGCCGGTGGGCGAGGCGGCCCGCATCGTCAACCAGGAAACCCTGGTCGTGGTGATGATCGAGTCGCCGCAGGGCGTGGCGAACTGCGAGGCGATCGCCGCGGTGCCGGGCATCGACGCGCTGCTCATCGGCACCAACGACCTGTGCTTCGAGATGGGCATCCCCGGCCAGTTCAACGACGCGCGCGTGGCGGATGCCTACCAGAAGGTCATCGCCGCATGCCGCCGGCACGGCAAGTTCGCCGGCATGGGCGGCATGTACACGCCGGAGCTCCTCGAGCGGCACATCAACATGGGCGTGCAGCTCGTGCTGTCGGGCTCCGACTTCTCGCTCCTCATGCAGGCCGGCGCGGCGCGCGCCGCGCTCGTGCGCGGCTTCGAGAATTCCGTACCCGGTACGTAATTACAGATTCAATCGCCGATGACGCGATCCGCGCGCAGCCGCAGCGAGGCCGGAATCGCCATGCCGAGGCCGGCGGCCGTCTGCAGATTGAGGATCAGCTCATACTTCGTCGGCTGCTCCACCGGCAGGTCGCCGGGCCTCGCGCCGTTGAGGATCCGGCCGGCGTAGAGGCCGGCGCGCCGAAAGAGGTCCTGGAGGTTCGGCCCATACGAGATGAGGCCGCCGCTGGCGGCGAACTCGCCGATCAGCGAGGCGCTCATCAGGCGCTCCTTCAACGCCAGCTCGGCGATCTGGGCGCGCACGGGGAAGGTGATCGGATCCGGCCAGAACACGAAAGCGCGCACGCCGCGCTGCTTCATGGCGGCGAAGGCCGGCGCAATGTCGGCCGGCGTGCGCACGTCGACCGGTTCGACAGCAATGCCGAGCTTTCCGCCCATCGCCTCGAACTCCGCCCACATCGGTTCCCACAACTTCGCAGTGCTGCGCAACACGGCCACACGCGGGAGATCGGGCGCGATGGCCTTCAGGAACTCGAGCGGCTTGGCGTACGCCTCGGGCGCGGCGTCGAACGTGAGCCCGGTGACGTTGCCGCCCGGCCGCGCCATGCTGGCGATGAAGCCCGCGCGCAGGGGATTCCCGCCCACCGCCATCACGATGGGAACCGTCCTCGACGCGGCCATCGCCGCCGCGGTCACCTCGTTCGTCGACGTGACGATGACATCGTACTTCTGCCGCACCACTTCGGCGGCCACGGCGGGCAGACGCGCCGGATCGCCGTCGGCAGTATGGAAATCGAGCGTCAGATTCCGGCCCTCGGCGAATCCGGCTTCCTTCAGGCCCGCGGCGAGCGGCCGCAGGAAGAACTCGTGCGTGCCGGCCGCGCGCCGCTGCAGGCCGAGGAGCGCGACCCGATACACCCGGCCCGCCTGCTGGGCCCGCAGCGCAGGCGCCAGGACAGCCAGGCCGGACGCAGCAACCAGGAGGCGGCGGCGCTTCATACGGGAACTACGTACCGGGTGCGGGATGCGGGTCGGCTTCGGGGCGGCCGACGAGGTAGCCCTGCAGGTAGTCGCAGCCGCAGCCGCGCAGGAACTCGCGCTGCGCCTCGGTCTCGACGCCCTCGGCGATCACCTCGACGTCGAGCGCATGGGCCAGCACCACGATCGCCGAGACGATGGCGCCCTGCTCGCGGTCCTGCGGGGTGTCGGCGACGAACGTGCGGTCGATCTTCACCTTGTCCACCGGGAAGCGCTTGAGGTATGCAAGGCTCGAGTAGCCGGTGCCGAAGTCGTCGATGGCGATGGACACGCCGAGCTTCTTCAGGCGCTTGAGCGTGGTCAGCGAGACGTCGGTGTGCTGCATGGCGAGCGTCTCCGTGATCTCGAGCTCGAGGAGGCGCGCCGGCAGCCCGCTCTCCTTCAGCGCCTGCGCCACGACGTGCGCGAGCTTCGGGTCGTTGAACTGCCGCGGCGAGAGGTTGACCGCCACCTGCAGCTCGGCGGGCAGGTTCTTCGCCCACCGGCAGGCCTCGCGCAGCACCCACTCGCCGATCTTGAGGATCAGGCCGGTCTCCTCGGCGATCTGGATGAACTCGCCCGGCGGCACGAGGCCGCGCTCGGGATGCTGCCAGCGCACCAGCGCCTCGTAGCCGTGCAGGCGGCCGCTGCCGGCATCGACGATGCGCTGGTAATGCAGGCGCAGCTCGTCCCTGCCGAGCGCGCGGCGCAGGTCGGTCTCCAGCGCGAGGCGGCGCGAGGCCGCCAGGTTCATCTGCTCGGTGAAGAACTGGTAATTGGTGCGGCCGAGCTCCTTGGCGTGGTACATCGCCGCGTCGGCGTTGCGGATCAGCGTCTCGGCGTCGCGCCCGTCGTCGGGAAACACGGCGATGCCGATCGAGCAGGTCACCGCCAGCTCGCGCCCCTCGAACACCAGCGGCTGCGACACCTGCTCGATCACCTTCTGCGCCACCTGCGCCACGTCCGACGAGCGCTTCACCTCGGGCAGCACGACGACGAACTCGTCGCCGCCGATGCGGCAGATGGTGTCGCCGACGCGCAGCTGGTTGACCAGGCGCTGCGACACCTCCTTCAGCAGCAGATCGCCGACCGAGTGGCCGAGCGAGTCGTTGATCGGCTTGAAGCGGTCGAGGTCGATGAACATCACCGCGGTCTGCTTGCGGTTCCTCTGCGACAGGGCGAGCGCCTGGGTCAGCCGATCCTCCAGTAACCTCCTGTTAGGAAGACCCGTCAGCGCGTCGTGGTCGGCGAGGTGCTGCGCGCGCGCCTTGGCCTCCTCGAGCTGAGCCGTGCGCTCGGCCACCGCGCGCTCGAGCGCGTCGCGCGAGGCCTCCAGCGACTCGCGCGCCACGTGCTCGGCGGTCACGTCGTCGTAGATCCAGATCGAGCCCTCGCGCGGATGGCGCGGGTCGATCGCCTTGCCGACCAGCTTGCACCAGAAGCTGGTGCCGTCCTTGCGCCGGTACAGGCGCTCGGCCGAGATCTGCCGGCCGTCGCGCATCTCGTCGTACCAGCCGGCGTCGGCGAAATGCTGCTCGCGCGTGGAATAGATCTCCTCGGTGCTGCGGCCGATCAGCTCGCCCGGCCCGTAGCCGAACATCTGCTCGAAGCGCGGGTTGCAGCGCTGGTAGGTGCGGTTCCTGAGGAAGGCGATGCCGACCGTGGCGTTGTCGAGGATCAGCTCCTGCTCGGCGAGCGCCCGCTGCACGCGCGAGTCGGCCTCGCGCTCCGCGGTCACGTCCTCGAAGCTCCAGATCCACTCCTGCATCTCCTCGCCGACGTCGATGCGCCGGCCGCGGGTGCGGGCGCGGAAGGTCGACCCGTCGCGCCGCTTGAAGCGCCACTCGGCGTCGTGCGTGCCGCCCGGCGCCGTGGTGCGGTAGGCGAGCGAGCCGGCGCGCTCCCAGTCGTCGCCGTCGGCGAACAGCACCGCCGAGCTCGCCCCGACCAGCTCGCCGGGCCCGGCGCCGACCATCTCCTCCAAATAGCGGTTGCAGCGCTCGATCGCGCGGTTGCGGACGAAGGCGATGCCGACCGTGGCGTTGTCGAGGATCAGCTCCTGCTCGGCGAGCGCGCGCTCGATGCGCTCCTCGGCCTCGTGCTCGGCCGTGATGTCCTCGAACAGCCACACCGAGCCCTGCGACGGGTCGCCGCTCTGCACGGCGCGCCCGGAGATCGAGCACCAGATGAGCGAGCCGTCCTTGCGCACGTGCTGGCGGCGCAGCTGCTGCGTGTCACCGCGCCAGACCGCCTCGTACACGCCGTCGCCGCCCGCCTCGTAGTCCGCTTCGCTTCTGAACATGAAGCGCGTGGACTGCCCGATCAGCTCGCCGGCCTCGTAGCCGAACAGCTCCTCGAAGCGGCGGTTGCAGCGCACGATGCGCCGCTCGCGCACGAAGATGATGCCGGCGAGCGCGTTCTCGAGCACCGCGTCCTGCTCCCTGAGGAGGCGATGCATCGCCTCGTCGGCGCGCTTCCTCTCGGTGATGTCCTCGAGGAGCCAGACGTAGCCCTTCGATGCGTCGCCTGGATGCACCGCGCGGCCGCTGACCCGGCACCAGAACCCCGAGCCGTCCTGGCGGCGCAGCCACGCCTCGCGCGAATGCGTCAGGCCCGAGTCGAGATCGGGATAGCGCTCGCCGATGCGCTGGTACTCGTCCTCCGTGAAGTACAGGTCGCGCGTCGGCGAGCCGATCGCCGTGCCGGGGGCGTAGCCGAACATCTCCTCGTAGCGGCGGTTGCAGCGCACCGTCCTGCGCTCGCGGGTGAACTGGATGCCCACCACCACGTTGTTGAGCAGCGCCTGCTGCTCGGCGAGCACGCGCTGCAGCTCCTCGGCGGCCTTGCGGCTCTCGGTGACGTCCTCGCAGGTCCACACCGAGCCCTGCTGCGGGTCCTGCGGGTCTACGGCGCGGCCGTCGACCCGCATCCAGAAGGTGCTGCCGTCCTTGCGCCGGCGCAGCTCCGTGCGCCGCGACGTCTGGCCGAGCGAGAGCTCGCCGTACACTTCCTTCGCGCGCCTGTGCTGCTCGGCGTCGGGGTAGAGCAGGCGCGTCGGCTGTCCGTCGAGCTCGCCGGGCCCGTAGCCGTACATCTCCTCGTAGCGCCGGTTGCAGCGCACGATGCGCCGGTCCTGGAGGAAGACGATGCCGATGGAAGCGGTGCCGAGGATCGCCTCCTGCTCGCGCACCAGGCGCGCCACCTCGTCGGCGTGGCGGCGCCGCTGGGTGATGTCCTCGGCGATCCACACCGTGCCGTGCTGCGTGTTGTCGGCGTCGATCGCCTTGGCGATGATGCGCGCGACGAACGTCGAGCCGTCCTTGCGCCGGACCTCCCACTCGACGTCGAGCTGCCTGCCGGCGTTGAGCAGCGGGATGGCCATGCGGCCGAGCGCCTCGTAGCTCTCGCGCGAGCTATAGACGATCTCGCCCGGCTTGCCGAGGAGCTCCTGCGGCAAGTAGCCGAGCATCTCGGCGAACTTCGCGTTGCACAGGAAGAAGCGCCGGTCCCGCGTGAAGGCGATGCCGATGGACGCGTTGTCGAGGATCGCCTGGTATTCGAGCTGCGTGTAGCGGGTGCGGCCGGCGTAGCCCGGCGCGGCGTCGTTGCCGCGCATGCCGGCCGCGGCCTCCGTGATCTCGCGCAGAGGCAGCGGCTCGCTCACTGCTTGCGGCTCAGGACGCGGAAATCTTCGCCGTAGCGGCGCAGCTCGCGGGCGGCGCGCTCGCGCTGCTCGCGCGTCAGGCTCTTGTCCAGGTCGAGCAGCATGGCGAAGTACTCCTCGCGCGCGAGCTCGATGGCGGCGGCGTAGGCGGGCTCGCGGCCGCGGTCCCAGTGGGCGGCGAAGTCGGGCAGGCGCTTCTTCGCTTCCTTCGCGCGCAGCAGGGCGAGGAGCGCGGCCTGCAGGCGGCGGTGGTCGCGGCTGCGCATCTCTTCGAGCAGCGGCGCGCGCTCGGAATACTGCGCCACGCGGTCGATCTGCGTCTGCGACAGCCTCCCCACCCAGTCCTCCAGTCGCTCTACGTTGCGCTCTGTGCGGCGCTTGCGGCGCTCGCGGTCGCCGCCCCGCAGGTTCTCCCGCGCGAACCTGCGGTTGTCCTCGCCCAGGCGCCGCTCGAAATGCGCGATCTGCTCCGGGGTCAGGCGATCGAGCAGCGGTGCGCTGCGCTCGGCCGCGGCACGCAGGCTTTCTCGCGCCTGCGCCATCACTGAATCGTACCCCCAAACAAGGTCAGCGGGTGTCAGGCCGCGAGCGAACCGACGACCGGCATCGTCGATCAGCGTGACGTATTTCGGCAGCGCGTTCGCGCGGTGCCATCCCATGAAGGAGCCGATGCGCTCATCGAGCTCGTCGGCCATCTCGCCCTCGAGGTCGAGATAGCTCGACGCGCGCCAGCGCAGGTAGGTGTCGGCGTTGTCGTACGCAAAGCGCACGGTGCTGCAGCCGGCGAGTAGCGCGGCCGCAACAAACGCGAGGCAGAGCCTTACCAGAAGCTCTCCACTGTGATATGGCCGGGCGCGCGCCGGCGGTGCTTGCGCATGCCGCGCGCGACGAGCGCGGCGGCGGCGTCCTTCAGCATCTGCGGGTTGCCGCACAGCATCACGTGCGACGTATCGGGCGTGAGCGGCAGGCCCGCCGCCGCTTCCAGCCGGCCGTCGGCGATCGCCGCCGGGATGCGCCCGGCGAGCGCGCCGGGGGTGGTCTCCCTGCTGACGAACCTGACGTAGCGCGCGGCGGTGCTGCCGATGAGATCGCGATACGTCAGCTCCTTCGCGTAGCGCACGGCGTGCACCAGGACCACGTTGCGGAAGCGCTTCCAGACCGCGTCGGTCCGCAGGATCGAGAGGAACGGCGCCAGCCCCGTGCCGGTGGACACCAGCCAAAGCGTCTCCACATCCGGCACTTCCGACAGCACGAGGAAGCCCGCCGGGTTGGGCGCGACGTAGAGCGCATCGCCGCGCGCGAGCCTCGCCAGCCGCGGCGACAGCGGGCCGTGCGGCACGATCACGCCGTAGAACTCGAGCGTCGGCTCCTGCGGCGGATTGACGAACGAGAACGCGCGCGCCACGCGCGCGCCGTCGATATCCAGTGCGATGCGCACGAACTGGCCGGCGGCGAAGCCTACCTGCGGCGCCTCGACGCGCAGCGAGAAGAGGCTTTCCGTCCAGATCCGGTTCTCGATCACGCGCCCCGTGAGCCACTTCTCGCTCATTGGATCCGGTACGGCTCGAGGTGCATGTCGGCCACCTGTGCGCCCAGCATCACGATCGCCCCGTGCCGGCGGTTGTTGCCGGTATCGGAAAACTCGAACGTGTACGTGCGCTTGATCTTCACCTGGCCCTCGTCGTCGCGCGCAAGGCGCATGCGCGCGAAGGACACGGTGTCATCGAGGAACTGCAGCTGGTAGCGCTCGCAGGCCGAGCGCCCGGCGCGCACCGCCCTTTCGCGCGCCTTCAGGCTATCGGCCCACAGCAAGGCGGCGGCGACGATGGCGACCAGGGCGAGCGCTTCCCACATCCCACTATAGTCGCCTGACCAAATCAGCGCCCTTCTCGGCGACCGCGACGACCGGCGCATTGGTGTTGCCCGAGGGCACCGACGGCATGACCGAGGCATCGATCACGCGCAGGCCATCGATTCCCTTGACCTTGAGCTGGTCGTCGACGACGTGGCCGATGCTGCAAGTCGAAGTGGGATGGAACACCGTCTCGCCGACTTCGCGCACGAAGCCGAGCCATTCGTCGTCGGTCTGCACCCGTTTGCCGGGAAATTCCTCGCCGATGACGTAGCCGGAGAGCGGCGCGGTGCTGCAGATGCGCCGAACGAACTTGAGGCCGTCGACCATGACGCGGCGATCTTTCTCGGTCGCGAGATAGTTGTAGCGGATGGCGGGCGCCTCGCGCGGATCGGGCGAGCGGATCGCCACCGAGCCGCGCGACTCGACCTGGAGCTGCGACACCGAGCAGGTGAACGCCGAGAACGCGTGCAGCAGGCCGCCGCGCTTCGCGGTGGAGAAGTTGATGAAATAGATCTGCGCATCCGGCCGCTTCGCCTCGGGGCGGGTGCGCACGAACGCCGCGGCGTAGCCGGCGGCGATGGTCAGCGGCCCCCGGCGGTGCAGCAGGTACTTCAGGCCGACGCCGATCTTGCGCGGCAGGGACAGCATGTCGTCGTTCAGGGTGACGGCCTTGTTACAGCGCCAGAACGTGCGCACGTAGTAGTGGTCCTGCAGCCGCTCGCCCACCGGCAGGTCGGCGACCACGGGGATGTTCATGCGCTGCAACAGGCTTCCGGGCCCGACGCCCGAGAGCTGCAGCAGCTGCGGCGAATTGAAGGCGCCGCCGGCGAGGATGACTTCGCGCCTCGCCTTATAGAGGCGGTCACCTGCGGCAACGCCGATGGCGCGCCGGCCTTCGAACAGGATGCGCGTGACCAGCGTGTTGACCTCGACGCGCAGGTTGGGACGCTTCTCCGCCTGCCGCAGGTAGCCGGTGGCGGTGCTGGAGCGCCGGCCGCGGCAGGTATTGGCCTGGTAGTAGCCGGTGCCTTCCTGGCGTGCGCCGTTGAAGTCCGGGTTGCGCGGCAGGCCGGCGGCTGCAGCCGAATCGATGAATGCGTCGCACAGCTCGTGGCGCTCGAGATCGCCGACTTCCAGCGGGCCGCCGACGCCGTGCCACTCGTCCGGCCCGCGGCACTGGTTCTCGGACTTCTTGAAGTACGGCAGCAGCGAGTCGAAGTCCCAGCCGGGAATGCGCCAGCCGTCGTAGTCCTCGCGCTGCCCGCGTATGTACACCAGGCCGTTGATCGACGACGAGCCGCCGAGCACCTTGCCGCGCGGCGTGAAGATGCGCCGGCCGTTGAGCGCCGGCTCGGGCTCCGACTCGTAGCCCCAGTTCACTTCGCTCTTCGTGAAGAGCTTGCCGTAGCCGAGCGGGACGTGGATCCAGAAGTGCGTGTCGCGCGGCCCCGCTTCGAGCAGCAGCACGCGGGTATTCGGATCTTCGGTGAGGCGGTTGGCCAGCACGCAGCCGGCCGAGCCCGCGCCGACGATGATGTAATCCGCCTCCGTCATCGCGGCGAGGCGATATGCATGCCGCCGTCGACGTAGATCACCTGGCCCGTGACGTTCGCGCCGCCCTCGATCAGCCAGACGATGGCGTCGGCGACATCCTCTGCCCTGGAGATCTTCTTCAAAGGCGCGATCGCCGCGTAGTGCTTCTCCATCTCGGCGGCGCGCTCCGGACCGCGCACCGTCGGGTGCCACGGCGTGTCGGTATGGCCGGGCGCCACCACGTTGACGCGCACGTCCGGCGCGAGCGAGCGCGCGAGGGAGAAGGACATGGTCTCGAGCGCCGCCTTCGACGCGGCATAGGCGACCGAGGAGCCGGTGCCGAGCACCGATGCCACCGACGAAACGTTGACGACCGTGCCGCGCGCCTTTTTCAACGCATCGCGGCACGCGCGCACCATCTGGAATGGCGCCACCACGTTCAGCTGGAAGATGCGCTGGAAATCCTCGCTGCCGAGCCCCTCGAGGTCGCCGTGCGGCACCACCTTGGTCGTGCCGGCATTGTTGACCAGCGCGTCGATGGAGCCCAGCTTCTCCACGATCGTTTGCGCGAGGCGACGGCACTGCGTGTCGTCGGCCACGTCTGCCTTGACGGCGATGCCGTTGCACTCCCTGGCGACCTTCTCGGCCGCCTCGGCATTGCGCGAGTAGTTGATGGCGACACGCCAGCCCCGCTTCGCCAGCTCGCGCGCCGTGGCGGCGCCGATGCCGGACGAGGCACCCGTGATCAATGCGACCTTCATACCGTGGCGATCGGCGTGGCGGGCGAGCCGACGGCGCCCGGCAGGCGCAGGGGCGGCGCGGTGAAGAGGAAGCGGTTGCGCTTGTGCTCGCGCAGCCAGCGGGCCAGCTCGGTGAAATAGAACATCTCGCCGAGGTGGATGCCGTTCTTGAACAGGCAGTGCTCGTGCAGCGGCAGCCAGGCCTGCTTCTTCGGCAGCGGATCGGTCAGCGCGCCCTGGATCAGCTCCACCGCGTAGTTGTCCGCCAGCAGGCAGACCAGCCCGGAATCGCTGACCCACTGCAGCAGCTTGCCGTCGCGGCCGTTCAGGCCGGTGCAGGTCTCGTTGACGAGCTTCGGATCCGGCTTCTTCTGCATCTCGAGCAGCACGTCGGCGAAGCCGGTGTAGATGCACACCATGTCGCCCTTCTCGATCTCGACCTTGTCCTTCTCCAGCACGCGCATCAGGTCGTCATGGCCGACCGCGTGCCGCTTGCGGCCGAAATGATGGTGCAGGTCGATCAGCACGCCGCGGCCCTGGCAGCCGTGCTCGGCGAGGTGCTCCATGCCGAGCGCCTTCGCCTGCGTGCCTTCGAAGCGCTCCCACCCTTCCTTGTGGCTGTCGGGCGCCGGGACGACATCTTCTCCAGCCCGAAAACCGTTGTAGAAGACGAGCTCCGGCTTGCCGTCGCCGTCGGCGTCGAAGCGGCTGCCGACGTGGGCGAACGAGTCCCATTGCGTCGAATACTGCAGCGCGAGGAGCACCTGGTCGTCGCAGATCACGTCGGTCATGTTCTCGTTGAACTCGACCAGCGGCCGGCAGAAGAACTGTCTTCCGTCGCGCGAAGTCGCTGCGAGGCGCGGCGGCGCGCGCCGCGGGTTGAGGATCTGGCCGCCGGGATAGTCGAGCGGCAGCGAGCAGCAGAAGGTAATGCCCTCCTTCACCTCGGCCACGCCCTGCAGCACCTTTTCCCGGGTCACCCAGTTCATGCGGCCGCGCTGGTCGTCCGGGCCGAAGTCGCCCCAGTTGGAGCCCGGCGGTCGTTGCTTCCATCTCATTAGTAGCTCATTTCAGTAATAGTGCCTCCCGAGCCATTCGGCGACCAGCGCCGGCTTCGCCGCGCCGTCGATCTCGACGGTCGCGTTCCAGGTCACCTGGACGCCGTTGCCTTCGATCTTTTCGTACTTGAGCAGGGTGAAGCGCGCACGCACGCGGGAGCCGACCGGCACCGGCGAGGTGAACCGAACGCGGTTCAGGCCGTAGTTGATGCCCATGCGCCGGTCGGAGAACGAGAAAGTCTGCTCCGACAGGTGCGAGAGGAGCGAGAGCGTGAGGAAGCCGTGCGCGATGGTGCGGCCGAAGGGAGACTGCTTCGCCCGCTCGGGATCGACGTGGATCCACTGGAAGTCGTTGATGGCCCTGGCAAAGATATCGATGCGCTCCTGGGTGATCTCGATCCAGGGCGAGACGGCGACCTCCTGGCCGACGCGCGCCTCGAGCTCGCGGATGGTGGTCACTTCGCGGCTCCCTGCTGCGCGCGCTGCATGGCGGCGAGCGCCTCCCGCTGCCGGCGCGGCGCGCCCTCCGGATCGACGCGGTCGAGCTCCGTGCTCAGCGCCTGGTAGGCCTCCAGCTGCTGCCGCACGCCCTCGCCCATGCGCGAGAGCTCCTGCGGCGTCAGCGCGGTGAGCTGCGCCAGCATCTCGCGCCAGCGTGTTTCGAGCGGCGCGACTTGCTGCAAGCGAGGAGCAGGGGCGGGCTTCGGCAGGGGCGCGGAGCGAGCCGTAACGACCTCGGCGTTGACGCGTGGATCGGACGGCGGCAAGGACGAGAATTTCACCGAGCCCGTATCCGGATCGATCCAGCGATACAGGTCGGCGTGCGCGGACGCCGCCATCATGAGACCCATGAGGAGAGCGGCGGCCGGAATAATTACTGCCCTGACCCCGATTTGCGCTTCTCCAGGATGGCGCGCATCGCTTCCTTCGCCTCGGGCGAGGCGAGCCGCTCGATGAAGATGCGGCCTTCCTCGGCGATCTGGCGGCGCACGGCCTCGGCATGCGCGGATTTCATCAGCCGCTTGGTGAGGCGCATGGACTCGGGCGGCAGCGCGGCGAGGGCCGCTGCGGTCTTCTCGGCCGTCTCCATCAATTGCTCTGCGGGAGCGATGTCGGTGACGATGCCGATCTCGCGCGCCTTCTCCGCGGTGAACGGCTGGCCGAGGAGGAGCAGCTGCGCCGCGCGCTGGTAGCCGGCGAGGAGCGGCAGGAGATAGGTCGAGCCGAACTCCGGCACGATGCCGAGCGGCACGAACGGCAGCTGGAAGCGCGCGCCCGGCGTCGCATAGACGAAATCGCAGTGCAGGAGCAGCGTGGTGCCGATGCCCACCGCCGCGCCGGCGACCGCCGCGACGACGGGCTTTTGCAGGCCCGGCAGCGTCTCGAAGAACTTCCAGCTGGGCGACTGGGCGCCCGGCGGCCGCTGCAGGAAATCCGACAGGTCGTTGCCCGCGGTGAAGCAATCCCTGCTGCCGCGGATGAGGACGGCGCGCACCTCGGGGTCGGCGTCGGCCGCGGCGAGCGCCTCGGCCATCTGCACGTACATCTCGGTGGTGATCGCGTTCTTCTTGTCGGGGCGCGCGAGCTCGATGCTCGTCACCCCGTTCTTCGTTTCAGCCCGTACCAAGCTTGTAGTCCTTCATCTGCTGGCGCAGCGTGAGCTTCGACAGCTTGCCGGTGGCGGTATGCGGCAGCTCCGCGACGAACACCACGTCGTCGGGCATCCACCACTTGGCGATCTTGCCTTCGTAGAACTTGAGCAGCTCGTCCTTGGAGACGTCCTTGCCGGGCTTCTTCACCGCCACCACGATCGGGCGCTCGTCCCACTTCGGGTGCTTGACGCCGATGACCGCCGCCTCCGCGATCGCGGGATGCGCGATGGCGATGTTCTCCAGGTCGATCGAGCTGATCCATTCGCCGCCCGACTTGATCACGTCCTTGGAGCGGTCGGTGATCTGCATGTAGCCGTCGGCATCCATGGTGGCCACATCGCCGGTCGGGAACCAGCCGCCCTTCAATGGATCGCCGCCCTCGCCCTTGAAGTAGCTCTTGATCACCCAGGGCCCGCGCACCTGCAGGTCGCCGAAGGCCTTGCCGTCCCACGGCAGCTCGCCTCCGTTCTCGTCGACGATGCGCATATCGACGCCGTACAGCGCGCGCCCCTGCTTGTTCTGCAGCCGGGTGCGCTCGTCGGCGTGCCATTTCATGTGCTTCGCCTTGAAGGTGGTGACCGTGCCGAGCGGGCTCATCTCGGTCATGCCCCAGGCGTGCAGCACCTCGACGCCATACTCGTCCTGGAAAGCGCGGATCATCGCCGGCGGGCAGGCCGAGCCGCCGATCACCACGCGCTTGAGGGTCGTGAACCTGAGCTTCTGCTCCTTCATGTAGTTCAGGAGCCCGAGCCACACGGTGGGCACCCCGGCGCTCATGGTCACTTCCTCGGCCTCGAACAATTGGTGGAGGCTCTTGCCGTCCAGGTGCTGCGCCGGGAAGACGAGCTTCGCGCCGCTCAGCGCGCAGGCGTACGGCAGGCCCCAGGCGTTGACGTGGAACATCGGCACCACCGGCAGGATGACGTCGCGCGCCGAGATGTTGATCGCATCGGGCAGCGCGGAGGCGTATGCGTGGATGATGGTCGAGCGGTGCGAATAGAGCGCCCCCTTCGGGTTGCCCGTCGTTCCGGAGGTGTAGCAGAGGCACGCCGCCGTACGCTCGTCGAGCTCGGGCCAGTCGAAGCGGTCGTTCTCCCCCTCGATCAGCTTCTCGTACGCCTCGTCCAGCGCCACCCAGTGCTTCACCGACTTCACCTGCGGCTTCAGCCTCTCGACCAGCGGGGCGAAGGTGGTGTCGTAGAACACCACCTTGTCCTCCGCATGGTTGGCGATGTAGGCGATCTGGTCGGGGAAGAGCCGCGGGTTGATGGTGTGGATCACCGCGCCGCTGCCCGCCACCGCGTAGTAGATCTCGAAGTGGCGGTGGCCGTTCCACGCCAGCGTCGCGACGCGGTCGTTGGCCTGGACGCCGAGCCGGCGCAGCGCATTGGCCAGGCGGCGGGCGCGCGCGTGCGCCTCGCGGTACGTGTAGCGGTGAATGCCGCCGTCGACGGTCTTCGAAACGATCTCGACGGCGCCGTGATGGCGGTCGGCGTGGCGGATCAGCGAGCTGATGAGCAGCTGCTGGTCCATCATCAGGCCCTGCATGACTCTTCCTCCGTGTCGCTGGAGCTCCGGATTCTAATGGCTCGACATCACGTCGCCGAAGAGCTCCCACTGCTTGCCGTTGAACCGCTGCAGCTGCACCGCCTCCAGCGGGGCGTAATCGGCCGCGCCGGTGGAGATGGTGATGCCCGGCAGCAGCGTGTCGAGGCGCACGTTCTTCATGCTCGCCGCCTGGCGCATCACGTTCTCGCGGGTGAGGTTGTCGCCGGACTGCTTCAGCACCTGGTGCAGCGTCGCCGCCACCGTGTAGCCGTAGATGTTGAAGTTGTCGGCGATGTTGGCGTCCGGCAGGTACTTCTTCATGAACTCGCGGAACGGCGCGAGGCCGGCGTCGTTGGCCCAGCGCGCGTCGGTCGGCTCCTTGAGGTACGCCGCGGTGATCAGGCCGACGGACTTGTCGAGCCCGGCCGGCGTCAGCACCGAGCCGACCGAGATCGACACGTTGTTAAGGTAGTGCACCGGCTTCCAGCCGATGTCGTAGGCCTTGCGGATGGCCTGCGCGGCGAACTTCGGCGTGGTGACGTTGAAGAACGTGTCGGCGCCCGAGGCCTGCAGCTGCACGATCTGCGAGTCGACCGTCGGGTCGCTCACCTCGTACGAGACCTTGGAGACGATCATCGTCTTCGCCTTCTCGCCGAGGCCGTCCTCCATCCCCTTCAGGTAGTCCTTACCGTAGTCGTCGTTCTGGTACAGGATGCCGATCTTCGCGTTGGGGCGCGTCTGCATGATGTGCTTGGCGTAGATGCGCCCCTCGGTCTGGTAGTTCGGCTGCCAGCCCATGGTCCACTTGAAGTTCTTCGGATCGTTCCACTTCGTCGCGCCCGTGGCGACATGCATCTGCGGCACGCGCTTCATGTTCATGTACTTGTGGATCGCCGTGTTGGAGGGCGTGCCGAGCGTCTGGAACAGGAACAGCACCTCGTCCTGCTCCACCAGCTTGCGCGCCATCTCGACGGTCTTCGGCGGGCTGTACGAGTCGTCGTAGGAGATGAAATTGACGCGCCGGCCGTTGATGCCGCCCTGGTCGTTGACCATCTTGAAATAGGCGGCGATCGCCTTGCCGATCTGGCCGTACGCCGACGCCGGTCCGCTGTACGGATTGGTGTTGCCGATCTTGATTTCCTTGTCGTTCGCACCCGGGTCGTACTTCTTCTGCGCAACCGCCGGCACGGCAAACGCCGCGGCCACCGCTGCAACAACGAACACGCGAGCTTTCATGGTGCCCTCCTCCTCGATAAAAGCAGGCGCACGGCGCCTGCGACGCCGGTCGGCATCAGGTAGACGAAGCCGATCATGAAGATACCGAAGATCGCCCACGGCGCGGCCTTCGACAGCTCGTCGGCGATGTTCGGGATGAACTGGATGAACAGCGCGCCGTAGAGGGCGCCGGAGATGGACGCCAGCCCGCCGACGACGATGCCGACGAGCAGGATGATCGACAGGAAGATGTTGAACGAGTCGGGCGCGACGAACTGCACCGCGATCGCGCCCAGCGCGCCGGCGACGCCGGTGTACATCGCCGACACGCCGAAGGCGAGCGACTTGTACAGCGCGTTATGGATGCCCATGGCCTCGGCCGCAATGTGCTGGTCGCGGATCGCCACGAGCGCCCGCCCGATGCGCCCGCGCAGCAGGTTCCACCCGAGGATAAACATGGCGAGCGTGATCGCCAAGGTGAAGAAGTACAGCCACTGGTCCGGATTCAGGGGCAGCCCGAACGGGGGATCCGGCTTGGCGATGACGATACCCTGCACGCCGCCGGTCCATTTCTCCAGCGCGTGGTACTTGAGCAGCTGCGGCATCGCAACACCGAGCGCGAAGGTGGCGAGCGCCAGGTACAGGCCCTCGAGCCTGAGCGCTGGCAGGCCGAACAGGAAGCCCGCCACCAGGCAGACGAATGCCGCCACCGGCACGGTGACCCAGTACGGCGCGCCCATCCTGTCCATCAGGATCGCCGCGCAGTACGCGCCGAGCGCGTAGAACGCGCCGTGGCCGAGCGAGATCTGCCCGTTGTAGCCCGTGAGGATGTTGAGCCCGAGGAGCGCGATGGCGTAGACCAGCACCAGCGTGAGCTGGAACGTGCGGTAGTTGCTCACCAGGAACGGCAGCACGCACGCCACCACCACCAGCAAAAGGGTGACAGTCACCATTTTCCGGGTCATACGCGGCTTACCGTGACGCGGCCGAAGAAGCCGCTCGGTTTCACCAGCAGCACGCCGATGATGAGCACGAGAGCCACCGACAGCTTGAGCTCGTTGCCGATGACGAAGGCGCCGAGCACGTTTTCCAGCACGCCGACGAGGAAGCCGCCGACCACCGCGCCCCACGGGTTGTCGATGCCGCCGAGCAGCGCCGCGGCGAACGCGTACAGCAGCACGCCGCCCATCATGTTCGGATCGAGGTAGACGATCGGCGCCACCATCATGCCGGCCACCGCGCCGACCGCCGCGGCGAGGCCCCAGCCGAGCGCCAGCATCCAGCCGACGCGGATGCCGACCAGCCGGCTCGACTCCGGGTTCTGCGCCGCTGCGCGCAGCGCGAGACCCAGCGGCGTGAAGCGGAAGAACGCATAGAGGAGAAGCAGCACCACCAGCGTCACGCCGATGGCGCCGGCCTCGTGCGAGGAAAGGTATTTGCCGAAGAGCGGTTGCGCGGGGAACGGGCTCGGGAACGTCTTGATGGTGTAGGTGTAGATCCAGCCCGTGACGCTGTTGAGGATCAGCAGCAGGGCGATGAAGACCACGACCACGGCGAGCACCGGCGCCTGCTCCACGGGGCGGATGATCACCCGCTCGATGACCACGCCGAGCACGAAGGCAAACACGATGGTGATGAAGAACGCCGCCCAGTACGGCACGCCGGCGTTGACCAGGCTCCAGGCGATGTAGGTGGTGAACATCGCCAGCTCGCCTTGAGCGAAGTTCACGAGGTGCGTCGCCTGGTAGATCATCACCAGCGCGAGCGCGAGGCTGGCGTAGATGCCGCCGGTGGCGAGGCCTGCCAGTACCTGGTGCAGGAGCGCGTCCATCAGTAGCCCAGGTAGGAACGGCGCACGGCGTCGTCGTTCCTCAGTTGGCTGGAGGAACCGGAAAGGACCATGCGGCCGGTCTCGATCACGCAGCCGTGGTCGGCCAGCTCGAGCGCCATGGCCGCGTTCTGCTCGACCACCAGCATGCTGACGCGCTCCTCGGCGTTGATCGCGCGCAGGATGCCGAACAGCTCGCGCACCACGAGCGGCGCGAGGCCGAACGACGGCTCGTCCAGCAGCATCAGCTTCGGCTTCAGCATCAGCGCGCGCGATACCGCCAGCATCTGCTGCTCGCCGCCCGAGAGCGTCCCGGCCTGCTGCCGGCGCCGCTCATGCAGCCGCGGGAAATACGAATACACGCGGTCGAGGTCCCGGCCGACCGCGGGCCTGTCCTTGCGGGTGTAGGCGCCCAGGCGCAGGTTTTCTTCGGTGGTCAGGTGCAGGAACGTGCCGCGCCCGTCGGGCACGTGCGCGATCCCCAGCCGCACGATGTCTTCCGTCTTCTTCCTGTGGATGGGCTCGCCGGAAAAGCGGATCTCGCCCTCGGTGCGGACCATGCCGCAGATCGCGCGCAGCGTCGTCGTCTTGCCGGCGCCGTTGGCGCCGAGGAGCGTGGTGATCGACTTCTCCGCCATGGCGAAGTCGATGCCGTGCAGCACTCGTGTCGCGCCGTACGCTGCATGCACGCCTTTCAACTCCAGCAGCGCGCTCATTCTGCCGGCCCCCTGACAAGGGGGGTTTGGTTTGAAAAAACCAACCCCCCGCTCGCTGCGCTCGCTTCCCCCCTTGACAGGGGGGCGGCGAAACACGCGGTCCGAATCATGTCCCGGTCCCCAGGTACGCCCGCACCAGCTCGGGGTGCGCGCGCACCTCGGCCGGCGTGCCCTCGGCGATGCGCTTGCCGAAGTTGAGCGCCACCACCCAGTCGGACAGGCTCATCAGCAGCTGCATGTGATGCTCGACCAGAAGGATCGTGAGCTTTAGGCGCTCGCGCAGCGCGCGGATCAGCTCGGCAATGGCGCCCACTTCCTCGTGGTTCAGCCCGCTCGCCGGCTCGTCCAGCAGCAGGAGCTTCGGCTCGGCGGCGAGCGCGCGCGCGAGCTCGACGCGCTTCTGCGTGCCGAACGGCAGCTCGGAGACGCGTGTCTCGGCGAAGCGGTCGAGGTCCAGCAGGGCGAGGAGCTCGCGCGCCCGGTCCCGGGAAGTCGCGTCTGACCGGACGGCAAACGGCAGCCTTAGCGCATTGGCGAAGAACCCGCCGCGGGAGCGCGAGTGGCGGCCGACCATGACGTTGTCGAGCACGCTCATGGTGCGAAACAGCGCCAGGTTCTGGAAGGTGCGGCCGATGCCGAGCTCGGCCACCCGGTGGCGCGGCACGGCAAGCAGGGGCGTGCCGTCGAAATCGATCTCGCCGCGGTCGCACTCGTACAGGCGCGAGATGCAGTTGAAGAGGGTGGTCTTGCCGGCGCCGTTCGGGCCGATCAGGCCGACGATGCGGCCGGGCGCGACGTCGAAAGAGACCCCGTCGAGGGCGACGATGCCGCCGAAATGCACGGCAACGTCCCGCACGCGCAGCAGCGCCTGCCCAGCCTCCACTGGAAGTCCTCCTCGCCGTTTAATTCTACCGAGTTAGAATCGGCGCTCCCTCGGAGACAACCCCCAATGAGCGAAGTGGCTCCGTACGCCGTCCGCGACGGCGTCGCCGTCATCACTCTCAACAATCCGCCGGTCAACGGCCTGGGCAACGCGCTGCGCGCCGGCATCCTCGAAGGGCTGCAGCGCGCGGAGGCCGATGCGGCCGTGAAGGCCGTGGTGCTGATCGGCGGCGGCAAGGCCTTCTCGGGCGGCGCCGACATCCGCGAGTTCGGAAGACCGCGCGAGAAGCCCGACCTGCCCGACGTCAACGACTTCCAGGACGCGATGAAGAAGCCGCTGGTCGCGGCGATCAGCGGCTTCGCGCTGGGCGGCGGCCTCGAGCTCGCGCTCGCCTGCCACTACCGCATCGCCGCGCCCAAGGCGCAGCTCGGCCTGCCCGAGGTGAAGCTCGGCATCCTGCCGGGCTCCGGCGGCACGCAGCGGCTGCCGCGCATCGTGCCGGTGGCGAAGGCGATCGAGATGATGACCACCGGCAACCCGGTCAGCTCCGAGGAGGCGCTGCGCCTGGGCCTCGTCGACGAGATAGTGCAGAACGGAGAGTTGCTGCCCGCCGCCGTGGTGTACGCCAACAAGCTCGTCGCCGAGAAGAAGCCGCTGCGCCGGATCCGCGACATCAAGCCGAAGGCCGATGTCGACTTCAAGCAG
The DNA here is from genome assembly GCA_035699685.1 of Burkholderiales bacterium. Lineage (GTDB taxonomy): Bacteria > Pseudomonadota > Gammaproteobacteria > Burkholderiales > SG8-39 > SCGC-AG-212-J23. The sequence goes on from DASSPL010000047.1 coordinate 21,683, forward strand.
GTGCGCGAGCAGGTCGCCAAGGCCTCGCGCGGCTATCCCGCGCCGCTCGAGATCGTGGCGTGCGCCGAGGCCGCGGTCACGCGGCCGTTCGACGAAGGCCGCAAGTTCGAGCGCGAGCGCTTCGCGCACCTCGTCAACACGAACGAGTCGAAGGCGCTGCGCCACGCCTTCTTCTCCGAACGGCAGACCTCCAAGATCCCCGACGTGCCGGAGGAGACCCCGACGCGCAGCATCAGGAAGGCGGCCGTCATCGGCGCCGGCACCATGGGCGGCGGCATCGCCATGAGCTTCGTCAACGCCGGCATCCCGGTGACCCTCACCGATGCGACGCAGGACGCGCTCGACAAGGGCCTGAAGAAGATCCGTGACAACTACGCCGCGACGGTTCAGAAGGGGCGGCTGAAGCAGGAAGAGATGGACAAGCGCATGGCGCTGCTCAAGCCGACGACGAACGTCGAGGAGGCGGCGCGCGACGCGGATATCGTCATCGAGGCGGTGTTCGAGCGCATGGACGTGAAGCAGGACCTGTTCAGGAAGCTCGACGCCATCGCCAAGCCGGGCGCCATTCTCGCCACCAACACCTCCACCCTCGACGTGGACCGGATCGCGGAGGCGACGAAGCGGCCGCAGGACGTGATCGGCACGCACTTCTTCTCGCCGGCGAACGTCATGCGCCTGCTCGAGGTCGTGCGCGGAAAGCAGACCGCCAAGGACGTGCTCGCCACCACGATGAAGCTCGGCAAGCAGATCCGGAAGCTGCCGGTCGTCTCGGGCGTGTGCGACGGCTTCATCGGCAACCGCATGCTGGAGAAGTACGTGCAGCAGAGCCTGTTCCTGCTCGACGAGGGCGCGACGCCGCAGCAGATCGACGGCGCGCTGCAGAAGTGGGGCATGGCGATGGGCCCGTTCACCATGTACGACATGGCGGGCAACGACATCGGCTTCGAG
>DASSPL010000048.1:0-6001 GCA_035699685.1 Burkholderiales bacterium
AAGCCCGTGGTCGGCGACAACGGCTCCGGCATGCACGTGCACCAGTCGGTGTGGAAGGGCGGCAAGAACCTGTTTGCCGGCAACGGCTACGCCGGGCTGTCCGACTTCGCGCTGCACTACATCGGCGGCATCATCAAGCACGCCAAGGCGCTGAACGCCATCACCAACCCGGGCACCAACTCGTACAAGCGCCTGGTGCCGGGCTTCGAGGCGCCGATCAACCTCGCCTACTCGGCGCGCAACCGCTCCGCCGCGTGCCGCATTCCGTATGTGAACAGCGCGGCCGGGCGGCGCGTCGAAGTGCGCTTCCCGGATCCGACGGCCAATGCCTATCTCGCCTTCGCCGCGATGCTGATGGCCGGCCTCGACGGCGTGCAGAACAAGATCCATCCGGGAGAGCCGATCGACAAGGACCTCTACCACCTGCCGCCGGAAGAGGCGAAGAAGGTGCCGAACGTCTGCGCGTCGCTCGAGGAAGCGCTCAAGCAGCTCGAGGACGACCACGCGTTCCTCACCCGCGGGGGCGTGTTCTCCGAGGACTTCCTCGAGTCCTACATCGCCCTCAAGAACGACGAGCTGACGCGCTTCCGCATGACCACGCATCCGCTCGAGTTCGAGATGTATTACGCCGCGTAAGCCGTAAGCGTCATCGTGCGTTAAGAAAGGGGCGGGCCACCGCCCCTTTTTATTTGTTTTGATAGACTAATCCGATGCTTAGGATCTGCCTGCTCCTGTCCGGCGTGCTGTGCGCGGCGACGGCGCACGCCCAGCAGGTGACGGAGATCTTCAAGTGCAAGGGCGCCGACGGGCACTGGACCTACACCAACGACCGGCGCGAAGCCGAGCGGCAGAAGTGCGAAGTGGTCACGCGGCAGGTCAACGTCGCGCCGGCGCCGAAGCCGCCATCGCCCGCTCGCGGCGCCGCGCGGCCGAACGAATTCCCGAAGGAATCGTCCGCCGACCGCGCCAAGGCGCAGTCGCGCCAGCGCGAGATCCTGGAGAAGGAGCTCGCGCAGGAGCAGGCCTCGCTCGCCAAGGCGCGCCAGGAGCTCGCCGCGCAGGAGGCGGTGAGGAGCGGCGACGAGCGCAACTACGCGCGCGTGCAGGAGCGCCTGCAGCCGTACAAGGACAGCATCGAAACGCACGAGAAGAACATCGAAGCCCTCAGGCGTGAGCTGAACAACCTGCGCTGAAGCGTGCAATTCGCCGGACTCGAGCTGTTGGCGACCGCCGTCGTAGCGCTCGACGACGAGTTCATCGTGCGCTACGCCAACCCGGCCGCCGAAAGCCTGCTCGCCACCGGCGCGAAGAGCCTCAACGGCCAGCCTTTCCTGCAGCTTTTCACCGAGCGCGCCGAGCTGGAGCGCGCGCTGATCGACGCGCTGGGCACGCATTGGGACTATTCGGCGCAGTTCGTCACCTACAGCCGGCCGGGGCGCGATCCGCTGCCGCTCGCCTGCACGATGACGCGCATCGATGGCTTCGGGTTGGCGCTGCTGGCGGAGCTGCGCCCCATCGAGCAGCAGCTGCGCCAGGCGCGCGAGGAGCGCATCGTCATGGAGCAGCAGTCGACTCGAGAGCTGATCCGCAACCTGGCGCACGAGATCAAGAACCCGCTCGGCGGGCTGCGCGGTTCGGCGCAGCTGCTCGATCGCGAGCTCGAGAAGCCCGAGCTGCGCGAATACACGCAGGTCATCATCAAGGAGGCCGACCGCCTGCAGCGGCTGCTGGACCGCATGCTGACGCCGCACCGCACGCCGAAGATGGAGCACCTCGGCATCCACGAGGTGCTGGAGCGCGTGAGAAGCCTGGTCAGGGCCGAGTTCGGCGTCGAGATCCGGCGCGACTACGACCCGAGCCTGCCCGAGCTGGTGGGCGACCGCGAGCAGCTGATCCAGGCGGTGCTCAACATCGCGAAGAACGCGGCCCAGGTCGGCGCCGCGAGCATCGCGTTTCGCACGCGCGCCATGCGCCAGGTGACGATCCTGCGGCACAGGCATAAGCTGGCATTAGATTTGCAGGTGATCGATGACGGCCCGGGCGTACCGGAAAAGATTCAGGACAGGATCTTCAATCCACTCGTCTCGGGGAGGGAAGGCGGCACTGGCTTGGGACTTTCGCTCGCTCAGACGTACGTCCAGTACCACCAGGGCGTCATCGAGTTCGAGTCCCGCCCCGGCCGCACAATATTCAGGATCCTGCTTCCGCTGACATGAAACCGGTCTGGATTGTCGACGACGATCGCTCCATCCGCTGGGTGATCGAGAAGGCGCTGTCGCGCGAAGGCATCGCTTTCGATTCTTTTTCGTCCGCGCAGGACGCGCTCGAAGCGCTTTCCGGCGGCGCGCCCGAGGTGCTGGTGTCCGACATCCGCATGCCCGGGCTCTCGGGGCTGGAGCTCCTCAACGCGGTCAAGCAGCGCCATCCGGCGGTGCCGGTGATCGTGATGACGGCGTACTCGGACCTCGATTCCGCGGTGTCCGCCTTCCAGGGCGGTGCCTACGAGTACCTGCCCAAGCCGTTCGACATCGACCAGGCGGTGGAGCTCATCCGCCGCGCGCTGGACGAGAGCCGCCGCGAATCCGAGGCCGCCGAGGCGCCGGCCGAAACGCCCGAGATCCTCGGCCACGCGCCGGCGATGCAGGAGGTGTTCCGCGCCATCGGCCGGCTTTCCCAGTCGAGCGCGACCGTGCTGATCACCGGCGAGTCGGGCACCGGCAAGGAGCTTGTCGCCCGCGCGCTGCACCGTCATAGCGCACGCGCCGCCAGGCCCTTCGTCGCCATCAATACCGCCGCGATGCCCAAAGACCTCCTGGAGAGCGAGCTGTTCGGCCACGAGCGCGGCTCGTTCACCGGCGCGCAGCAGCAGCGCCGCGGCCGCTTCGAGCAGGCGGAGGGCGGGACGCTGTTTCTCGACGAGATCGGCGACATGCCGGCGGAGCTGCAGACGCGCCTCCTGCGCGTGCTCTCCGACGGCAGCTTCTATCGCGTCGGCGGCCACCAGCAGATCAAGGTCAACGTGCGCGTGATCGCGGCGACCCACCAGAACCTCGAGCAGCGCGTGCGCGAAGGCGCGTTCCGCGAGGATCTCTATCACCGCCTGAACGTCATCCGCCTGCGGCTGCCGAACCTGCGCGAGCGCTCGGAGGACGTTCCGCTGCTGGCGAAGCATTTCCTCGCCTCGAGCGCCAAGCAGCTCGGCGTCGAGCCGAAGCGGCTCTCGGAGGATGCGTTCGCGCATCTCGCCCGCCTGGCGTGGCCGGGCAACGTGCGCCAGCTCGAGAACCTGTGCCACTGGCTGACGGTCATGGCGCCCGGCCAGGTCGTCGACGTCGGCGACTTGCCGGCCGAGTTCCGCGAGGCGGGCGCCGCGGCGCCGTCCGACTGGCTGTCAGCGCTCGAGCTCGAAGCCGAGCGGCGCCTCGCGCGCGGCGACACCGGCATCCTGGACGCGCTCGGCCGTCAGTTCGAGCGCGCGCTGATCTCGAAGGCGCTCGCGCGCACCGGCGGGCGGCGCATCGAAGCGGCGAACCTGCTCGGCATGGGGCGCAACACCATCACGCGCAAGATCGCCGAGCTCGGCATCGAGGACGACGAGCCGGCGAAACCCGACGCGGCCTAAGCCGTCTTCTTGGCTGCGGCGGGCGCCTTGACGCCGGCGGCGGCCGCCTTGGCGCGGTTGGACTCGAGCTTCGCGTCCACCAGGCGCACCGTCTCGTCGAGCACCGGGGAGCGCAAGCCCTTCTGCGCGGCAATCGCCTGCACGAGGCGGTCGACGCGCTCGATGTTCGGCGCGCCGGCGTCGAGCGCGCGCGCGGCGGAGGAAGGACTGCCGAGGCTTTGCGCGGCGGCGGCGTACTTCTCGAAAGGCACCAGGTCCTTCTCGTTGGCGCCGAGCGACACGACGAGCTTCACCACCCAGTTGTACATGTCGCGCGACGCCTGCGGATCGCTGTGCACGGCTTCCTTGATCGGGCGGATGCCGTCCTTCGTCACGCAGCGGTAGTTGCCGGCGACCAGCATCGCCCACTTGGCGAGCGGCACGAACACCGAGTCGTGCACCTTCAGCTTCACCGGCAGCTCCATGCCGTCGAAGCGCGAGGCCTCGATGTCGGCTTCCAGCTTGCGCAGGATCGCGGTGTGCGCGTCGGAGGCGAAGCGCGCCGACTTGAAGTTGGTCGGCAACCGGACCTGCAGCACATTCAGCTTTTCCTCCGGCGGGCGGAACGCCTGCGGATCGGGGCTGCAGAGCGTCATGAACTGCGGATCGCAGCTCGACCACACCGATGCATCGGTATACGCCGGTTTCAACGAATCCAGCGAAAGACCGGGGATGCGCGCCAGGTACGGCAGCGGCGGCATGTTCATGATCGACATCAGCGGCAGCTTCGCCTTGCCGACCGCGTCGAGCAGCTCGCGCACGCCCGGCGAGCGGTATTGCGGCTCCTGCATGCCGAGCACCACGAGGTCGTAGCCGGCCGGTTTGACCGCGGTCGGCACGTCAGCCGACAGCTTTCCGGCCAGCTTGCGCGAGTCGACTTCGACCAGGCCCTCGCGTCCCTTCACCGGCAACCGGACCCGGCTACCCTCCTTGTTGAAGAGCTCGACCTCCGCTGGCGTGCAGACGAGCTTGACGTTATGGCCCGCGAGCAACAGCTTGGTCGCGAGCAGGGAGCCGTAAGAAGCCCCAAAGATCAGGATGTTGTAGGCCATGTGCTTTCCACGATGTGAAATGGCGCGCTGCCAAATGGGAAGGACGAGCCTACTCCGATCGGACTATTTATTCATGTTGCGGTGCCGCATTCCAGTCATAAAATGGCGGGATGGCCATCTCTGCCCCTAAGCCCCGGGACATCACCGTCACCGGGCGTGTAACCGCCGAATTCGCCCAGATCCTCACCCCCGAAGCGCTCGATTTCGTCGCCAAGCTGCAGCGCGAGTTCGAGCCACGCCGGCAGGAGCTGCTCGCGCGGCGTGCCGCGCGGCAGAAAGAATTCGACTCCGGCCGGCTGCCCGACTTCCTGCCCGAAACGCGCCAGGTACGGGAAGCCGCGTGGAAGGTGGCGGCCCAGCCGCAGGACATGCTCGACCGCCGGGTCGAGATCACCGGCCCCACCGACCGCAAGATGGTCATCAATGCGCTGAACTGCGGCGCGTCCACTTTCATGGCCGACTTCGAAGACGCCAACTGCCCGACGTGGTTCAACATGATCGACGGGCAGATCAACCTGCGCGACGCGGTGCGCCGCACGATCACCTTCCAGAGCGGCGGCAAGCACTACCAGCTGAACGACAAGCCCGCGGTACTCATCCCGCGGCCGCGCGGCTGGCACCTCGACGAGAAGCACGTGCTGATCGATGGCCAGCCGGCGTCGGGCAGCATCTTCGATTTCGCGCTGTTCTTCTTCCACAACGCGAAGGAGCTGCTGGCGCGCGGCTCGGGGCCGTACTTCTACCTGCCGAAGATGGAGTCGTATCTGGAGGCACGCCTCTGGAACGATATCTTCATCGCCGCGCAGGCCGAGCTCGGCATCCCGCGCGGCACGATCCGCGCGACGGCGCTGATCGAGACGGTCGTCGCGGCCTTCGAGATGGAAGAGATCCTCTACGAGCTGCGCGAGCACTCCGCAGGGCTCAACATCGGCCGCTGGGATTACATCTTCTCGTGCATCAAGAAATTCCGCGCCAACAAGGATTTCTGCCTCGCCGACCGCAGCCAGGTGACGATGCTGGCGCCGTTCATGCGCGCCTACGCCCTGCTGCTCGTGAAGACGTGCCACAAGCGCGGCGCGCCGGCGATGGGCGGCATGGCGGCGCAGATCCCAATCAAGAACGACCCGGCGGCGAACGAGGCGGCGCTCGAGAAGGTGCGCCAGGACAAGCTGCGCGAGGTCACCGACGGCTGCGACGGCACCTGGGTCGCTCACCCGGCGCTGGTGCCGATCGCGAAGGAAGTGTTCGACAAGCACATGCCGCAGCCCAACCAGTACGACCGCCAGCG
>DASSPL010000049.1:0-4544 GCA_035699685.1 Burkholderiales bacterium
TAGTGGGTTTTCAGTCCAGAAAAAGGGTGGAGTAGGTGGGAATCTGCCTACGCGCGCTTCTAGTAGTATCGCTACTTCCGGTGAGCGAAATTAACCAGCGCTTCAGGTCCGGCTGTGGCCGGACAGGAGGCGGGTTGCAGATCACACGTTCGCCGCGCAGGCGTTCGCCGAAGATCTGTGCCTCGCAACTCGAAGGGCCCGCAGATCATACGGAAAATGAATGACTTAAACAAGCCACGGGCCATGCTGGTCGAGGTCGGCGAGGAAAGTGCAGCCCAGCGCATCGACAACTTCCTTCTGCGGCGGCTGAAGGGCGTTCCCAAGAGCCATGTCTACCGCGTGCTCCGCAGCGGCGAGGTGCGCGTCAACAGCGGCCGGGTCGGGCCCGACTACCGGCTCCAGGTCGGCGACCGGGTGCGCGTGCCGCCGGTCCGGGTCTCGAGCGTTGTCAGGACTGCAAAGGCGGCCGAATTCCCGGTGGTCCACGAGGATGCGGCGCTGCTCGTCATCGACAAGCCCGCCGGGGTCGCCGTCCACGGCGGCAGCGGCGTGAGCTTCGGCGTGATCGAGTCGCTGCGCGCTTCGCGGCCGCAGGCCAAGGTGCTGGAACTCGCGCACCGGCTGGACCGCGACACCTCGGGTCTCCTGGTCGTGTGCAAGAAGCGCAGCGCGCTGGTCGAGATGCACCGCATGCTGCGCGAGGGCGAGGTCGAGAAGATCTACACCACCATCGTCAAGGGCTCGCCGCGCCGCGATTCCTTCGAGGTGGACGAGCCGCTCCATAAATATGTGACGGGGTCCGGCGAGCGGCGGGTGAGCGTGCAGGAGGGCGGCATGACCGCCCGCACCCAGGTGAAGGTCCTGAAAAGAGGCAGGGATTTCAGCGTGCTGGAGGTGCGGCTGCTGACCGGGCGCACGCATCAGATCCGGGTCCACCTCGCCCACGCCGGCCATCCCGTGCTCGGCGACGACAAGTACGGCGATTTCGACCTCAACCCGATCGTCGCCAGGCAGGGGGTGAAGCGCCTGTTCCTGCACGCCGGGCGGCTCGCCTTCTCGCACCCGGTGAGCGGCGAGCGCCTGCGGCTGGAGGCCCCGCTGCCGAAGGACATGGCGGCGTTCCGGGACACCTTGCCTTGAGATACCGCGTGCTGGTCTTCGACTGGGACGGAACGGTGATCGATTCCGCCAGCACCATCGCCGAGTGCATTCGCCTGGCGGCCGGCGACATCGGGCTGGCGGTGCCGACGAAGGAGCAGGCGAGCCACGTCATCGGGCTCGGCCTGCACGATGCCCTGAAGTACGCCGTTCCGGACCTGCGCGGCGAGCAGATGAGCGAGTTCGTCGCGCGCTATCGCCATCACTTCCTGTCGCGCGAAGACGCCATGGGTCTCTTCGATGGCATGCGGCAGCTGCTTGCCGACCTCCATCGAGAGAAGACACTCGGCATCGCGACCGGGAAGAGCCGGCGCGGGCTCGACCGATCGCTCGAAGCGACCGGACTCAGGCCGTACTTCCACGCCTCGCGCTGCGCGGATGAAACGCACCCGAAGCCGCATCCGGCGATGCTCATGGAATTGATGCAAGAGTTCGACGTCCCGGCGGAGCAGATGCTCATGATCGGTGACACCTCCCACGACCTCGACATGGCGCGCGCGGCGGGTGTCGATGCGCTCGCCGTGACCTATGGCGCGCATGCCGAGACCGGCCTGCGCGCGTGTCAGCCGCGGGGCTGCGTCGGCAGCGTGGCGGAGCTGCGGCAATGGTTGAGCGCGAACGCCTGATCTGCCCGTCCGCGGCGCTCGCCGATTCGGGGCGCGGCGTGCGCTTCGAGGTCGAGTACTTCGGCGAGGCGGCCCCGGCTTTCGTCATCCGCTACCGGGGCACGGTGCACGGCTATATCAACCGCTGCGCGCACGTCGCGATGGAACTCGACTGGCAGGAAGGAGTATTTTTCGATTTCGAAGGACGCGATCTCCTCTGTTCCACCCACGGCGCCACCTACGAGGCGTCGAGCGGGCGGTGTATCGGCGGGCCGTGCAACGGCGCGCCGCTGGTGAAGGTCCGGGTCGAGGAACGCGACGGCAACGTTTACTTCATGGGGTTCGAAGATGACTGACAGCAATCCATCCTGGGAACGCGATCTGGTGACGAAGCTCGCCGCCGAAGCGCTGGCCGAGCAGCGGCGGCGCCGGCGCTGGGGGATCTTCTTCAAGTTCCTGACCTTCGCCTACGTCACTTTCCTGCTGGTCGCCTTCGTCGACTGGAAGGGACGGGCGGAGCTCGCGAGCGGCAGCAAGAAGCACACGGCGATGGTCGAGCTGAACGGCATCATCTCGCCGGGCAGCGATGCGAGCGCGGAGAAGATCACCACCGCGCTGCAGGCGGCGTTCAAGGACAAGAACACGCAGGGCGTGATCGTGCGCATCAACTCGCCGGGCGGCAGCCCGGTGCAGGCGCAGACCATCTACGACGAGATGAAGCGGCTGCGCAAGAAGTACCCCGACATCCCGCTCTACGCGGTGGTCGAGGACATCTGCGCCTCCGGCGGCTATTTCGTCGCCGCCGGCGCCGACCGCATCTACGTCAGCCCGTCGAGCGTGGTCGGCTCGATCGGCGTGCTGATGAACGGCTTCGGCTTCACCGGCCTGATGGAGAAGCTCGGCGTCGAGCGGCGCCTGATCACCGCCGGCGACAACAAGGGCATGCTCGACCCGTTCTCGCCGCTCGACCCCAAGGACAAGGCGTACGCCGAGACCCTGATGAAGGACATCCACCAGCAGTTCGTCAACGTGGTGCGCGAAGGCCGCGGCAAGCGCCTGAAGGAGACGCCCGAGATGTTCAGCGGCCTCATCTGGACCGGCGCGAAGAGCGTCGAGCTCGGGCTGGCCGACGGCTACGGCAGCCTCGACTCGATCGCGCGCGAGGTGATCAAGGCCGAGGACATCGTCGACTACTCGCAGAAGGAGGGCGTGGCCGAAAAGCTCGCCAAGCGCTTCGGCGCGTCGGTCGCCAGCACGCTCGCCGACCACGCGGTGCGCTCGCTACCGGCTATCCGCTAGCAGCAGGAACACCGCCGGGCGCTTGCCGATCGCGGGCGCCCGGCGCCACTCGGCGATTTTCCCCGTCTTCACCGACTCGGCATCCAGGGTGAGGTCGGCGGCGATGCACAGCCGGGTCGTCGGCGCGCAGGCGTCGACGAGCGCCGCCAGCAGCGCGTCGTTGCGGTAGGGCGTCTCGATGAAGATCTCGGTTTCGTGCTCCCGCCGCGAGCGCGTCTCCAGCTCCTTGATCCGTCTCTTCCGCTCGGCGGCATCGCGCGGCAGGTAGCCGCAGAACGCGAAGCGCTGGCCCTCGAGCCCCGAGGCCATCAGCGCCAGGGTGATCGAAGACGGACCGACGAGCGGCACCACGCGGAAGCCTTCCGCGTGCGCCGCTTCGACCAGCGCCGCGCCGGGATCCGCGATCGCCGGGCAGCCGGCCTCGGAAAGGAGCCCGAGTGGGCGGCCTTCGCGCAGCGGCTGCAGCAGTGCCGGCACGGCGGCGGCCGCGGTGTGCTCGCTCAGCTCGGTCAGGTTGAGCTCGCGCACCTTGCAGCCGGCGGCCGAGAGAAAAGCGCGCGCGGATTTCGGCTCCTCGACCACGAAATCTTTCAGGTCCCGCACGCGCTGCAGGGTAGAGGCCGGGAGCGACGCCTCGGGCGAACCGCCCAGCGGCGTGGGAATCGCGTAAAGAATCAAATGACAGGCAGCCCGGCGCGCTCGAGCATGTCGGTGAGCGCGATGAGCGGCAGGCCGATGAGCGAAGTCGGATCCTCGGTCTCGATGCGGGCGATGAGGGCGATGCCGAGGCCTTCCGCCTTGGCGCTGCCGGCGCAGTCGTAGGGCTTTTCCTTCTGCAGGTAGCGCTCGATGCGCGCGTCGTCGAGCGTCCGGAAGTACACGCGGCAGGGAACGACGCGCGTCTGCAGGCTGCCGGTGGCGGCATCCAGCAGGGCGAGCGCGGTGTGGAACTCCGCCGTCTTCCCCGAGATGGATTTCAGCTGCCGCACCGCGGTGGGGTGATCGCCCGGCTTGCCGAGCGTGCGCCCGCCGCTCGTCGCGACCTGGTCGGAGCCGATGATCAGGGCGTCGCGGTGCGCGGCGCGCACCGACTGCGCCTTGAGCGCGGCCAGTCGCAACGCGGTCTGCTCCGGGGCCTCATTGCCGAGCGGGCGCTCGTCCGCGGCCGGCGAGGCGACTTCGAAGGCCACTCCCAGTCGCTCGAGGAGCGCCCTGCGGTAGCGGGAAGTGGAGGCGAGCACGAGCCGCCGGGTATTAGCCATCACTTTGTTTTGACTACGGAATTCCAACGATGATATCATCCGCCCCCTTATGTCGCACCAGCCGGTGATCGACGGCTTCGAGTTCGCAACGGCCGGAGCGACGCAGGAAGGGACGCTGCCGCTCAGCAGCTTCCCGCGCCTCCAGGATGTGCTGGTCTCCGATGCAGGCGAAGCGGCGTACGCGCTGAAAGGCGTGCGCGACCAGCGTGGCCGTCCGAGC
>DASSPL010000050.1:0-4832 GCA_035699685.1 Burkholderiales bacterium
CGCCAACAACTCCAACCAGGCGATGGACCGCATCATCAACTTCTTCCCCGAGGCGCGCCGCCACCAGCTGCTGATGGACCTGTCGCTCAACCTGAAGGCGGTGATCTCGCAGCGCCTGATCCCGCTGAAGGAAGGCAAGGGGCGCGCCGCGGCGGTCGAGGTGCTGCTCAACTCGCCGCTGATCTCGGACCTCATCTTCAAGGGCGAGATCCACGGCATCAAGGAGATCATGAAGAAGTCGCGCGAGCTCGGCATGCAGACCTTCGACCAGGCGCTGTTCGACCTGTTCGAGGCCGGCCGCATCAGCTACGAGGACGCGCTGCGCTTCGCCGATTCGACCAACGAGGTGCGCCTCAACATCAAGCTCAACAGCAAGATGGCCAAGGACAAGGACCTCAACAAGGGCATCGAGCACCTGGACATCGTTTGAGCCCGTCCACCACCAAAACCAAAGGCCGCCGCGAGCGGCCTTTTTCTTGTCTGTCCACGGGGAGATAAATACATGGCTTTGCGTATCCGGCTCATCGCGGAGTTCATCGGTACTTTCTGGCTCGTCTTCGGCGGCTGCGGCAGCGCGATCTACGCCGCCGGATTTCCCGGCGTGGGCATCGGCCTTCTCGGCGTGTCGGTGGCCTTCGGCCTCACGGTGGTGACGATGGCCTACGCCATCGGCCACATCTCGGGCTGCCACCTGAATCCGGCGGTCTCGGTCGGCCTCGCCGCCGGCGGCCGCTTCAGCTGGTCGGAGGTCGTGCCTTACACGATCGCGCAGGTGCTGGGCGCCGTCCTCGCGGCCGTGCTCCTGTACCTCATCGCCACCGGCAGGGGCCCGGTCGACATGTCCGGCGCGCTCGCGTCCAACGGCTACGGCGCGCATTCGCCCGGCAAGTACTCGCTCGGCGCGGTGCTGGTGATGGAAGCCGTCATGACCTTCATGTTCCTGATGATCATCCTCGGCGCGACCCACTCGCGCGCGCCGCAGGGCTTCGCGCCGATCGCCATCGGCCTGGCCTTGACGCTGATCCACCTGATCAGCATCCCGGTGAGCAATACCTCGGTGAACCCGGCGCGCAGCACCGGACCGGCGCTGGTGTCGGGCGGCTGGGCGCTCGAGCAGCTGTGGCTGTTCTGGCTCGCGCCGCTCGCCGGCGCGGTGCTCGCCGGCATCGTCTACCGCTGGTCGGGACAGGCGCAGCCGCAGGCCGCCTAGCGCGCGTGGCGGAGCTGTGGGAAGGGCTGGCGATGATGGCGCTCGGCGCCGGCACGAGCCTCGTCGGCCAGCGTCTGCGCTATCAATACCTGCGTGAATCCGACGCGGTGCGCGAGGACCAGGACCCTGTTTACGCGATGAACGCTTCGCTCATGAGGCGCGGCGCGGCGATCTTCCTGACTGCCGGGGCCCTGCTCGGCATCTTCGGGGCCTTTTTCGCCGCCAGCGGCGCGTGGCAGCTACTGCGCGGACCGTGAAGAGGCCCTAGGCCGGCAGCAGAAATTCCACCGTATCGCCGTCGAGGCGCGCCTCGACGAGGCCGGCCACCTCGCTCGGCTCGGCCTTGGCTCTCGGGTAGAGCTTGTCGTCGATGTGCAGCGGGAAGCCGGGCCACTCGAGCTCGAGGCGCTTGCCGCGCAGCGTGGGCAGCACAGCGAGGCGCTCGCGGTTCTCCTGCCAATGGTCGAGGTAGTGCACGATGCGGTCGCGCTCGTCCTCGGTGACCAGCACCACGTCGAGCTGGCCGTCGCCCGGCTGGCTGTCGTGCGCGAGGTGCAGGTTCGGGCCCACGTAGCGCAGGTTCACGGCCTCTAGCATGAGGTAGCTGCCGGAAATGTCCTTGCCGTCGAGCCGCGCGACCACGTCGATCGGCTTGCATCGCTCGGCGACGTCGCGCAGCCGTCGCAGCGCGCCTTCGACGGCATCCTTGCGCTTCTTCAGCTTCTTGTTGCTGCCCTTGCCTTTGGAGTCGGCCAGCAGCTCGGCGAAGATGCCGAAGCCGAGCCCCTCGACGAAGTAGCGCTCGCCCCACGGCCCGGTGGCAACGCCGACGTCCAGGCGCACGCGCCGCCCGTTTTCCCAGCCGCGCACCAGCTCCTCGAACGGCTTCTCGACGAGGCCCAGCGTGCGGGCAATGTTGTTCGCGGTGCCGGAGGGCAGCAGCGCGACCGGCACGCCGCGCCCGACCACGCGCCGGGTGACGCGCGCCACGGTGCCGTCGCCCGCGGCGACGACGATCAGATCGGCGTCCTTCTTGAGCGCCTGCTTCCAGCCGTCGTCCTTGGTCGACTGGTAGCGCACGTCATGGCCGTGGTCGGCGAGGAACGCCTGCAGCTGCGCCGCGTCGTCTTCCCCCTGGCGGCCGGCGCCGGGGTTGTGCATGAGCGTTATGCGCACGGTAATTGCTGCAGGTAGGGGATTCGGCTCATCGACGAGGTCGGTCCATGCGCATACTCATCACCAACGACGACGGCGTCTATAGCCCCGGCATAGCCGCATTGGCGCAGGTAGCTTCCCGATTCGGCGACGTTCGCATCGTCGCGCCCGACGTCGAAATGTCCTCCGCCAGCCATTCCATCACGGCCTCGCGGCCTCTCAGCTACAAGCCTGCTCTCCTGCCGACGGAGGGCCTGGAGGCCTATCGCGTGAACGGCACGCCCGGCGACTGCGTCATGCTGGGAACTACGCTGTGGGAGAAGGTCGACGTGGTCCTTTCAGGCATCAACCTCGGGACCAACCTGGGGAACGCCGTCTGGCATTCCGGCACGCTGGCGGGCGCCAAGCAGGCGGCGCTGCTCGGCATGCGCGGCATCGCATTCAGCGCTCCCGGCGAGCAGCCGAAGTTCGAGACCCTCAAGCCGTGGGTGGCGTCGGTGCTCGAGATGTTACTCGCTGTACCGGACCTGTGCCTGGTCAACGTCAACTTCCCGGCCAAGCCGCCACGCGGGACGGTCTGGACGCGCCAGTCGCTGCGCCATTACGACGGCCGCACGGTGCCGGCCAAGGATCCGATGGGCCGCACGCACTACTGGTTCACCGTGGTGCCGGTCGAAGCGACCGAGGAAGGCACCGACCGCTGGGCCTTCGAGCAGGGCTATGTGTCGATGACGCCGCTGTCGCTGGACCTGACCGATCACCGGGCGCTGGAGCGAGTGCAGAAGCTTGAGGCCTGGAAGCAGCTGAAGTTCGGGTGATCCGCGTCGGCATTTCGGGGTGGCGCTACGACCCGTGGCGCAAGGTCTTCTATCCGGAAGGCCTGCCGCAAAGGCGCGAGCTCGAGTTCTGCGGCCGGCATTTCCCGACCGTCGAGATCAATGGCTCGTTCTATTCGCTGCAGCGCCCGGAGTACTACCAGCAGTGGTACCAGGACACGCCGCAGGGGTTCCTCTTCGCGGTAAAGGGCTCGCGCTACATCACCCACATGCTGCGGCTGAACCGCATCGAGAAGCCGCTCGCCAACTTCTTCGCCTCCGGCATCCTCAACCTGCGCGACAAGCTGGGGCCGTTCCTCTGGCAGTTCCCGCCGATGTTCGCGTTCAAGCCCGACAAGCTGGAGGCCTTCTTCCGGCTGCTGCCGAGAACCACCGAGCAGGCGCTGGCCCTTGCCCGCCGCCGCGACGCGCGCATGGTCGGCCGCTCGCGCCTGGCGATCGACGCCAACCGGCCGCTGCGCCACGCCGTGGAGATCCGCCATCCGAGCTTCATGACCGGCGAGTTCGTCGCGCTGCTTCGAAAGCACGATATCGGCCTCGTCGTCGCCGACACCGCCGGCAAGTGGCCGAAGATGTTCCACGTCACGTCCGACTTCGTCTATGTGCGCCTCCACGGCGACGTACAGATCTACACCAGCGGCTACACCGACCGCGCGCTCGACGGCTGGGCGCGGCGCATCCGCAAGTGGGACAAGGACGGCCGCGACGTGTACGTGTACTTCGACAACGACGTGAAGGTGAAGGCGCCGTTCGACGCGCTGAACCTGATGCGCAAGCTGCGCCTCAGCTGGAAGCCCGAGGACGCGAAGGAGCCGTTGATAAGACACAAAGCCGGTGCGCGCGTGCCGCGCCTGAAGTATGCGTACGGTCCTCGCGTGACCGGCGGCAACCCGGCGTGGAGCTACCTGGGTCGCCGGTGACTTCCGGCCACGATTTCGAACTCGTACAGGCGGCACTCGAGCGCGCCGTTCCATAGCGGGATGCGCTTCGACGGCGCAAGGCCGATCAGCTTGGCCGCGCGCAGGTCGGCGGTGAAGATGTAGCAGCGCCAGCCGGCGAAGTTCTTCTTCAGGTGGTCGCCCAGCCTCGGGTAGAAGCGCGCCAGCTCTTCCGGACTCCCCATGCGCTCGCCGTACGGCGGGTTCATCACCATCACGCCCGCCGGGGCGGGGGCGATGCGCTCGAGCACGTCGACGCGATCGAGCCTCGTCCACCGCTCGACGCCCGCCTCCGCGAGGTTTCGCCGCGCGGCGTTGAGCGCCTTGGGGTCGGTGTCGCTGCCATAGAGCTGCGGCGTCTTTTCTTCCTCCCGGCGCTCGATCTTCTCCCACGCCCGAGCATCGAACACGGCCAGCTTCTCGAACCCGAAGCTGCGCTTCGCCCCGGGTGCGCGGCCGCGCGCCATGGCGCCGGCTTCGACGAGGAAGGTGCCGCCGCCGCACATCGGGTCGAGCAGCACATCCTCGGGCTTCCATCCGGCCAGCATGAGGATGCCGGCGGCCAGGTTCTCGCGCAGCGGCGCATCCGCCGCCCCGGCGCGCCAGCCGCGCTTGAAGAGCGGCTCGCCGGAGGTGTCGAGGTACAGCGTGGCGCGCTTCTCCTCCAGGAACGCGTGCACGCGCACGTCGGGA
>DASSPL010000051.1:0-12032 GCA_035699685.1 Burkholderiales bacterium
GCGAAGAGCATCTTCGTCGCGGACGACGACGCCACCGTGCGCCGCATGACGCGCGATGCGGGAAACCCCTTCGCCTATTACTTCCGCAACCTGCAGCGCAAGGCCTTGCGCACCCGCGGAAACGCATTCTTCAAGCACGACCCCACGGTGCCGGACGAAGCGGTGACCGACGATTACCTCGTGTCGCAGCTCCTCATCGCCGGGACGGTGAACGAGGTGGCGGAGAAGCTGCTCGCGTTCCGCGACCAGGTCGGCGCCTTCGGCACGCTGCTCTACTGCGGCCACGACTGGGCGGACCCGGCCGCCATGCGGCGCTCGATGGAGCTGATGGCGGAGCAGGTGCTGCCGCGCGTCAACAAGGCTCTGCGCGAGGGCTAGTCGTCGTCTCCGTCGAAGCTCCAGCCGCGGCCCGAGGCCGGGGCGGTGCGCGATTGGTCGAGCGGTTCCTTGAGGGCGCCGGCGCGGGCGAAGAACGCCTGCTCGCTCTCGGCCGCAGCCATGCGCAGCGCCGGCGGCTTCAGGCCGCGCAGGAACGCGAAGCGATCCGAGTTCTGGCCCGCTTCCCACTGCGACAGGGTATGCCAGCCGATGCCGCCGAGCGCGAGCAGGGTGACTACGGCGAGCTTGAGCTTGAGGCGCACGCCGGCCGTCTCGCGGGACTGGCTGAGCTGCCGCAGGTGCAGGAACACGATGGCCGCGGCGATGATCCAGATCGCCACGTAGCGGTACGCCACCAGCGGCCGTTGCGACAGCGCGTACGCCGCATAGCTCGTGAGCTCGTTGAGCACGAAGATCCCGGCCAGGCCGCTCAGCGCGACGACGAGATGGCGCTCGAAGCGCGCGCGTCCGGACAGGATCCGCGTGAGGATGGCCCATGCCGAGGTCCAGGCCACGACGGCGAGGCAGATCGAAAGCAGCGGGCCGAGGTAGTCGCTCACGGTGCGCTCGCCGGTCTCGCGCAGCCAGGTGGTCAGCGCCTCGCCGCCGAGCAGCACGACGCCGAGCACGGCCACGATCGGCCACAGCTGCATGCGCGGGCGCATGACCCGCTCCGGCGCCACCGCATCGCCGGCTTGGCGCACGCGCAGGCGCGTGCGGCCGATGCGCAGGGTGCGCTTGCCGTCGACCGCGGTGCGCGCGGTGCGGCGGCGGTCCTGGTCGACGTAAAGGCCGTTGGCGCTGCCGAGGTCCTCGACGACGAGCGCGCCGCCCTCGTCGCGCGTGACTCGCAGGTGCTTCGCCGCCACGAACGGGTCGTCGACGATGACGTGGTTGTCGTAGCCGCGGCCGACGCGGATCTCGCCGCCTGCGGCGGGCAGCTCGACGCGATGACGGCCCGTCACGCTGCCCTGCCGCGACAGCGTCTCGATCCAGACCACCAGGGCTTCACCGGGCACGGCGCACCTCCCCGAGGAAGCGGCGCCCGAGCTCGACGGCGCTGTCGTACGCCACCCCCTGCATGCTGAGCCGCGTGACGAGCGCTTCGCGGCTCGCGTCCTGCGTCACGGCGACCAGCGACACGTCGTAAAGGCCTGCGTAGTCCCTGTACGCGCGGGCGCACCAGACGGCGCGCATCGCCGGCCGCTCGCCGTCGGCCTCGACGAACGAGTCGTGGCAGCGCGAGCGCGTGTGGCGCTTGCGGCTCCAGCCGAGCGACGCCGGCTGGAAGTAATTCGACAGGAACGAGGCGAACTGGAAGTCGTTCAGGTCGACGCTCTTCAGATACTGCTGCGTGGCGCGGATCTGGCCGGTGGTGAGGTCGTTCGCGACATAGAGCCAGGTGCTGGTCGAGCAACTGGTGGTGTTGACGGTGCCGCGCGGCTTGGGCACGTCGTTGGCGTTGGTGCTCGCCCAGCAGTTGAAGCGTGCCGCCGGGCTCTCCGGGGCGCGATACGGCCCGAAGGCGGCGCTGCGCCAGGTCTCCGCGCCGAGCGCCTTGTACAGCCCGGCCTGCCAGGCCACCAGCTGGCGGCCGACCTCGCCGCGGATCGCGTCGGCGTCGAGCGGCGCGCCGCCGGCGGCGCGCGTCACGAGGTCCGCGGCGAAGCGCGCCGGGACGAGAAAGCTGACCAGCTGGCCGTCGATGCGCCGCGCGACATTGATGCCGACCACGCCGCTCGCCGCCGACACCACCGGCCCGCCGCTCATGCCCGCGTTGATGGCGCCCGAGAAGTGGATGCGCTCGTTGTAGCTGCGCTCGACCGTGCCGTTGTAGGTGCCTTCGACGATGGTGAAGCCGAGGTCGAGCGGGTTGCCCATCGAATAGAGCCGCTCGCCCTTGGCGGGCATTTCGCGCGGCACGCGCGGGTCGAAGGCGAAGAAGCCCGGCGCCGGACGGTCGAGCTGCACGACGGCGAGGTCGTTGGCGATGTCGAAGGCGAGCAGGCTGAGCGCGCCTTTTTCGCCGTCGGCCGCGATGTACTCCAGGCGGTAGGTCGCGGGGTCCATCGCGAACTGCGACACGACGTGGTAGTTGGTGACGGCCAGGCCTTGCGCGCTCACCAGGAAGCCGGAGCCGATCGAGGACTGGCGCCCGGCATTGACGAGGATGGTGCGGACCTGCAGCAGGCGCGGCCGCGCCGACTTGTAGACGCGCTCCGCGGTGGACGACAGCTTCTGCGCGCGCTTCTCCGTGACGCCCTGGGCCAGGGCAGCCGGCGCGGCGCAAGACGCCGCCACGATGGCGGCAACGATCCAGCGGTTCATGATCCCCCTGCGGGGATTCTAATCGTAGAGCTTCATCACCGCCGAGGTGTCGAGCTCGGTGTGGCCGCGCTTGGCCAGCTCGCGGTAGAGGAACAAAGCCTGCGACAGCATCGGCCGCTGGGCGTCGAGCCCCGCCGCCCACTTGTTCACCATCTCCAGGTCCTTGAGCAGCTGGCGCACGTAGCCGCGCGGCGCGAAGTCGCGCTCCACCATGCGCGGCCAGTAGGCCTTCATCAGGTTCGAGTCGGCGTAGCCGCCGCCGAGGCACTCGGGGATGCGCGCGGCGTCGACGCCGGCCTTCTCGCACAACGCGACCGCCTCGGCGAGCATGGCGTGGCCGACGCCGACGATGAGCTGGTTGATCATCTTCGCCGCCAAGCCCGCGCCGACCGGGCCCATGCGCGTGCAGCGGCCGGCGACGTCCTTCATCAGCGGCGCGAGCCGCTCGAGGTCGCGCTCCTCGCCTCCCGCCATCACGGTCAGCGTGCCGGCGGCAGCGGCCGGCGGGCCGCCGGACACCGGCGCGTCGACCCAGCGGCAGCCGGTGGCGGCGGCGAGGCGCGCGGCGTGGCCGCGGCATTCGTCGACGGGAATGGTTGAGAAGTCCACCACCAGCTGCTTTTCCCCCACCGCAGCAGCCACGCCCTCGGGGCCGAAGACCGCCGCCTTCACCGCCTCGTTGGTCGGCAGATTGAGCAGCACCACGTCGGCTTCGCGCGCCGCCTCGGCGGCGCTGCGCGCGGCGGAGCGCTCCGGCACGATGTCGTAGCCGCGCACCTGCCAGCCGAAGGATCTGAGGCGCTCGGTCATCGGCCCGCCCATCAGGCCGACGCCTATGTATGCCAGCGTGAAAGGTTTCATTGCATCCTGTAGACGCGTACCGCGTTGTCATGGAAGAGCGCGCGGCGCTCGTCCGCCGAAAAGGCGCGCGTGATCTCGTCGAAGGCCTCGTAGATGGCGTCGAAGCTGTCGCGCAGGCTGTCGACCGGATAGTTGCTGGCGAACATGGCGCGCGGCGCGCCGTACAGCTCGACCAGCGCGAGCACGACCTCGCGCCGCGCCGGCCGCTGCAGGCTGCCGAGCCCGGAGATCTTCACCACCACGTTGGGGCAATCGGCGAGCCGCGCCATGGCGGCGCGCCAGCCCGGGAGATCGTGGGAGGGGAGGCCCGCGTGATTCACCACGATCGTCGTATCCGGGAACTGCCGCGCGAGGCGGTCGGCCGACTCGTAGTCGCTCCACGGCGCCTGCAGCTCGAAGTGCAGGCCGAGGGGCGCGAGGCGTGCGAAACCGGCGCGCCAGCGCGCGTCGTCCATCTGCCCGGCCTTCGGCTTGTGCCGTACGCCGCGCACGAACGCGCGGCTGGCGTGCGAATCGAGCACCGCCGCGCAGTCATCGCGGTCGAGCCACGCCTGCCCGACGGCGACCGTCGGGAAGCCGTGCCGCGCGCGGACCTCGGCGATGAAATCCATCTCGCCCGCCGGATCGCGCGGGTCCCATTCGGCTTCGATATAGACGCCGCGGTCGACCTGCCAGCGCGCCGCATCGCGCCGGTAGTCGTCGACGCCATAGCGCCGCGGCAGGGCGCTGTAGTCGCCGTAGCGGAAGGCCACCGGCCGGTCCGCGAGCCACGGGTAGTAATGCGCCTGCGCATCCCAGACATGCAGGTGGGCATCGGCGATCTTCAGAGCGAGGCTTCGGTCGCGGCGTCGAAGAAGTGCACCTTCGCCGGATCGAAGGCGAGGCGCACGCTCTCGTGGGGATTTACCCGTGTCGCCGGATCGACCCGCGCGACGATCGCGCTCTCGCCGGCGCGCACGTTGAGCAGGATCTCGGAGCCGAGCGGCTCGACGACGTCGACGGTGGCCTCGAAGGTGGAGCCCGGCGCCTCCGCGCCGTTCGCGATGCGCAGGGCTTCCGGCCGCACGCCGAGCGTCACGCGCTTGCCGCTGTGTTGCCGCAGCACCTCGGCCTTGTGCGCCGGCACCTGCACCCGCACGCCCGGCGCGCGCGCCCACAGCGCATGGTCGGTCCATTCGAGCGTGACGCCGACGAAGTTCATGGCCGGCGAGCCGATGAAGCCGGCGACGAAGCGGTTGGCCGGGCGCTCGTAGAGCTCGAGCGGCGCGCCCTGCTGCTGGATCACGCCGTCCTTCATCACCACCACGCGGTCGCCGAGCGTCATCGCCTCGACCTGGTCGTGCGTCACGTAGATGGCGGTGGTCTCGAGGCGGTCGTGCAGGCGCTTGAGCTCCACGCGCATCTGCACCCGCAGGGCGGCGTCCAGGTTCGACAGCGGCTCGTCGAACAGGAAGACCCGCGGATTGCGCACGATCGCCCGCCCCAGCGCCACGCGCTGGCGCTGCCCGCCGGAGAGCTGGCGCGGCCGCCGCTCGAGCAGCGGCTGGATGCCGAGGATCTCGGCCGCCTCGCGCACGCGCTTGTCGATCTCCGGCTTCTCGAACTTGCGCATGCGCAGCCCGAACGACATGTTCTGGTACACGCTCATGTGCGGGTAGAGCGCGTAGTTCTGGAACACCATGGCGATGTCGCGGTCCATCGGCGCGAGGTCGTTCACCACGCGCCCGTCGATGCTGATCTCGCCCGAGGTGATGTCCTCCAGCCCCGCCACCATGCGCAGCGTCGTCGTCTTGCCGCAGCCCGACGGCCCGACCAGCACCACGAACTCGTGGTCGTGGATCTCGAGGTTCACGTCCTTCACGACGTGCGTGGCATCGAACTTCTTGTTCAGATCTCTTAGGAGAACCTTGGCCATTGGTTTAAGCCGGGGGGTTGCAGTTCGAGAAAATGGTGACTGTCACCATTTATCAGCCTTTGACGCTGCCGGTCATGCCGGCGACGTAATGCTCGACGAAGAACGAGTACACGATCGCCACCGGGATCGAGCCGATCAGCGCGCCGGCCATCAGCGAGCCCCAGAAGAACACGTCGCCGCGGATCAGCTCGGAGGTCACGCCGACGGGCACGGTCTTCTGCTCGGGCGAGGAGAGGAACACGAGCGCATAGATGAACTCGTTCCACGACAGCGTGAAGGCGAAGATGCCGGCCGAGAGGATGCCGGGCACCGCGATCGGCAGGATGATGTACACCATCGCCTGCCAGCGCGCGGCGCCGTCGATGCGCGCGCATTCCTCCAGCTCCTTGGGGATGGCCTTGAAGTAGCCCATCATCAGCCAGGTGCAGAACGGGATCAGGAACGTGGGGTAGGTGAGGATCAGCGCCCACGGCGTGTCGCCGATGCGGTAGTCGCGGATGATCTCGGCGAGCGGGATGAAGAGCAGCGTCTGCGGCACGAGGTAGGTGACGAAGATCGCGGTGCCGAGCAGCCCGGCCCAGCGGAACCTGAGCCGCGCGAGCGCGTAGCCGGCGATCACGCCGCAGAAGAGCGAGATCAGCGTGGCCACCATGGCGATCAGCATGGTGTTCCACATCCACTGGTTGAACAGCGTCTCCTGCAGCAGGCTCTTGACGTGATCGAGCGTCGGGTTCCAGGTCCAGAACGGCGAGTACTGCGGATGGTTCCACGGCCGGTACAGCTCGCCGTCGGGCCGCAGGGTGGTGATCACCATCCAGTAGAAGGGGAACAGCAGCCCGACGATGAACGCGCCGAGCGGCATGTAGAACCAGATCCATTTCTTCCAGCGCGCGCCTTCGATCATCGGTTCTCCACCCTTCGGATGTACCAGAGCTGGAACACGACGACGAGGAGCAGCGCCGGGAACATGGCGAGCGAGATCGCCGCCCCCTCGGACAGCAGGCCCGTGCCGATGCCGATCTGGTAGGCGTACGTGGCAAAGAGGTGGGTGGCGTTCGCCGGCCCGCCGCCGGTGAGGACATAGACGAGCTGGAAGTCGGCGAACGTCTGGATGACGGAGAAGAGCACCACCACCATGGTCACCGGCAGGAGCAGCGGCCAGGTGACGTACCAGAAGCGCTGGAAGCGGTTGGCGCCGTCGATGGCGGCGGCCTCGTGCAGGTCAGGGTTGATCGTCTGCAACCCGGCCAGGAGGCTGATGGCGTAGAACGGCACGCCGCGCCAGACGTTCACCGTCATGATCGATGCCATGGCGAGCTCCGGGTCGCCCAGCCAGTTGATGCGCTGGTTGATGATCGACAGCTTCCAGAACAGCCAGTTGAAGACGCTGAAGGTCGGGTCGAACATCCACTTCCAGGCGAGCGTCGAAAGAACCGTCGGGATGATGAACGGCAGCAGGATGAAGGCGCGGATCCAGGCCTTGCCGCGGAAGTGCCGATTGAGCAGCAGCGCGAGCCACAGGCCGAGCGCCAGCTTGAACACCGTGGTCACCGCCGTGTACAGGAAAGTATTCCAGGCGGCGGTGCGGAAGATCGAGTCGGCCCAGATCTTCTCGAAATTGCGCAGGCCGATGAAGTGGCCGGGCTCGCCGACCACCGCGCTGGTGAGCGACAGCCACACCCCGCGCGCGAACGGGTAGGCGATGAACAGCGTGAGGATGACGAGCGTGGGCACGAGCAGCCAGAACGCGAGGGTGTCCTCGCGCTCCAGCGCTCGTGTTATGGCCCCTCTTCTGACCAAGTTGCGGCTAGGCGCCGCTGTAGATCTTCTGCACCTCGCCGGCGGCCCACTTCACCGCCGCCTCGGGCGTCATGCCCTGGATCGCCTTGGCGTACATGTCGGTGATGATGTACTTGGTCAGCACCTCGGCCGCCTTGCGGTTGGCCGGGCCGGCGTGACCGGGCGTGAGGCCGAGGCGCGCCGCGACGCGATAGGGCGCCATCACCGGATCCTCGTCCCACATCTTGTGCTTCTCCCACTGCTGGGTCGGCGCGGTGGCGAAGCCCTTCTGCGAGACGAACCACTTGTCGTAGTTCTTCGGATCGTGGATCCACTTCAGGAACTCTTTCGCCGCCTTCTGGTTCTTCGAGTAGTTCGGCACCACGTGCGACTGGAACGTGTGCATGGCGAACTGGCCTTTCGGCCCCCTGGGCAGCGCCGCGTGCAGGATGTCGGTCTTGAGCTGCTGGCCCTTGTCGGTCTTGTACTGGTCGGGCTTGCGCAGCGACTCGATGTAGATCGAGGCGCCGTTCAAGGTCGACGAGATGGTGCCCGAGAGGAAGGCGCGGTTGTTGTTCGAGTCGTCCCAGGCGAGGCCGCCCTCGTCGTGCGCGTCCTTCCAGAACGCGGTCATGAAGCGCACCGATTCGACCGTCTGCTTGGAATCGAGCACCACCTTGCCCTTCTCGTCGACCTCCATGCCGCCGTAGGACCAGAGGAACGGATAGGTGAACGTCGGCGAGTCGCCGAAGGTGTGGCCGAGCGTCTGCCCGATCGGGCGGCCCTTCGCCTTCAGCTTCTTGCCGGCGTCGCGGTACTGCTCCCAGGTCTCGGGGAATTTGCTGTAGCCGACGTCCTCGAACCACGACTTGCGGTACGCGAGCTGCGCGCCGATCACGCACCACGGCACCGCCAGCGACTTCTTGCCGTCGCTCGTGTTGTTGACGGCGAGCTTGTAGTAGCCGCCCTGCGCCTTGGCGATCGCCTGGGTCACGTCGCTCACGTCGGCGACGCTCGCGGCATACAGGTGCGGGTGATTGTTGAACAGCATGATCACGTCGGGGCCCGCGCCCGACTGGATCGCCGAGGTGATGCGCGGCTGCAGGTCGTTGCCGTTGATCGTCTCGAGATTGAGCCGCACGCCGAGGGCCTTCGACGCCTCGGCCACCATGCTCTTCTTCAGGAGCTCGTCGGACGCCGGGACAAAGTCGTTCCACTTCAGCCAGTGCACCGTCGTTTGCTGCGCGAACACGGGAGCTTGATGCGAAGCGAGAATTCCGGCGAGGCCTGCACCCGAGGCCTGCAGGAACTTGCGGCGGGTGAACTTGCCCATCTGGGGTCTCCTCCTCCAAGAGTTGACCCTGCCACTGTACCCAATTCCGTACCCGGTACGTAATTATTTGCGTACCGGTACGGAATTCCGGGCTACTTCATCAATCCGGGGAGCCAGAGCGAGAGCGCCGGTATGTAGGTGACGAGGAGCAGGGCGATGCACATCGCACCATAAAAGGGCCATAGCTCCTTCGAGACCTGCTCCATGGTGACCTTGCCTATGGCACAGCCGACGAACAGCGTCGGCCCGACCGGCGGGGTGATGAGGCCGATGCCGAGGTTCAGGATCATGATCATGCCGAAGTGCACCGGGTCGATGCCGAGCTTCAGGATCACCGGCATGAAGATCGGCGTGCAGATCAGGAGCATCGGCGCGAGGTCCATGAAGGTGCCGAGGACGAGCAGCAGGATGTTGACCATCAGCAAGAAGACGTACTTGTTGTCCGAGATCGACAGGAAGAACGCCGTCACCTTCGCCGGGATCTGCATGATGGCCATCATGTAGCCGAAGCCGACCGAGAAGCCGATCAGCATCATCACCATCGCCACGGTCTTCACCACGCGGTGTACCAGGTGCGGCAGGTCGCGCCACTTGTAGTCGCGGTAGAAAAGGAACGTGACGAGGAACGCGTACACGCAGGCGACCGCGGCCGACTCCGTCGGCGTGAAGACGCCCGACAGGATGCCGCCCATGATGATGACGATGGTGATCAGGCCCGGAATGGCTTCCCAGACGATGCGCGGCACCCGCGACAGCGGGATCGGCTCGCCCCGCGGGAAGTTGCGCCGGTGCGCGGTCCAGAGCACCAGGCCGATCAGGCACAGCGCGAAGAGCAGCCCGGGAAAGACCCCGGCGAGGAACAGCGCCGCCACCGACACCGTGCCGCCGGCGGCGATCGAGTAGATGACCGCGTTGTGCGAAGGCGGGATGAGCAGCGCCTGCACCGAGCCGCAGATGGTGACGTTGGTGGCGAAGACGCGCGAGTAACCCTGTTTCACCATCTGCGGGATCATGACCGAGCCGATGGCGGAGGTGTCGGCCACCGACGAGCCGGAGATGCAGCCGAAGAGCGAGCTCGCGAGGATGTTCACCAGGGCGAGTCCGCCGCGGATGAAGCCGACGAACACCTTGGCGAGCATGATCAGGCGCGCCGCCATGCCGCCCTCGGCCATGATCGCGCCGGCGAGCACGAAGAACGGGATGGCGAGCAGCGCGAAGTCGTCGACGCCGTCGCCGATGCGGATGATGGTCGCCTCGACCAGCGGCAGGTCGAACACGTCGACCAGGCCGCCGGGGCCCTTGTCGGCGACCTTGTTCGAGATCGCGGCGGCCGACGGGAAATCCATCCACACCGCGGCGAACAGGGCGGACAGCCCGAGCGCGTAGGCCACGGGAACGCCCAGCGCGCAGAGCACGGCGAAGGAGCCGAGGAGAACCAGGACTTCCACGTTATTCGGCGTCCACGGGCGCGTCGCTGTACATGACATCGGTCTTCGGCGGATCGCCGAGCCAGATCTTTTCCCAGAGGAAGAGCAGCGTGAGCACGCCCGACACCGGGATGGGTATGTAGGTGATGCCGACGCGCAGGCCGGGAAACTCGGCGATGGTGTTCTGCCAGGTGACCTGGCAGAGACGGATGCCATAAAGAAAGAGAAACAGGCCGGCGATGGCGATGCACGCATCGACGCCCCACAGCATGGCTCTCCGGGTCCGTGGCGAAACCGCGTTCAGCAGCGCTTCCACCGCGACGTGCACCTTGGCCCGGTACACCGCGGCGCCGCCGAGGAACGAGAACGCCACCATCATCACCGTGGACGCCGGCTCCGGCCACGACAGCGCGCTGTTCAGCACATAGCGGAAGAAGACGCCGACCGGGATCATGATGGTGATCGCCACCATCGCCAGGCCCGAGATCGCGATGCAGGCGATGTAGAGCGCCTGCATCGCCTTGCGGTAGCCGTCGCGCATAAAAAAAGGGCCGCCGCAGCTCAGACCTGGGCGGCCCCTCGGGGTCGTGGAGTTACTTGGTGTCCTGGATGCGCTTGATCAGCGCGACGTACTTCGCGCCGTACTTGTCGCGCACCGGCTGCGTCGCGTCGAAGAACGCCTTCTTGTCGACGGCTACGAACTGCACGCCGGCCGCCTTGAGCTTGGCCTCCGAGTCGGCGACCATCTTGTCCCACAGCCCGCGCTGCTCGAGCTGCGCCTCGCGCGAGAGCTTGGTGATCAGCTCCTGGTCGGCCTTGCTCAGCCCGTCCCAGCTGCGCTTCGAGAAGACGAAGATCTCCGGGATGATGAGGTGGCCGGTGAGGCTGTAGACCTTGGCGATCTCATGGTGCTTGTGCGTGACGATGGTCGGCGGATTGTTCTCCGCGCCGTCGACCACGCCGGTCTGCAGCGCCTGGTAGAGCTCGCCGAAGCCCATCGAGATGCCGTTGCCGCCCATCGCGTTCATCGTGTCGACGAACAGCGGGTTGCCCATCATGCGGATCTTCATGCCCTTGAGGTCCGCGGGCTTGGTGACCGGCTTCTTGGCGTAGACGTTGCGAGTGCCGGCGTCCATCCAGCCGAGCGCCACCAGGCGGGCGGGGATGGAGGTGAGCTTGTCGAGCAGCTCCTTGCCGATCGGGCCGTCGATCACCTTGCGCATGTGCGCTTCGTCGCGGAACACGAACGGCATGTTGAACACGTTGAGCTCGTCCACCACCGGGCCCATCGGGCCGGTCGAGATGCGCGCGATGTGCAGCGCGCCGACCTGCGCCTGCTCGATCATCTCCTTCTCCGCGCCGAGCTGGCCGCCGGGGAACATCTGGAACGTGAGCCGGCCGCTGGTCTGCTTCTCGAGCTTCGCGCCCATGCGCACCAGCGCCTCGACGGTCGGATAGCCGAGCGGATGCACGTCGGAGACCTTGAGCACCTGCTTCTGCTGCGCGGCCGCAGGCAGCGCGACGCACGCGGCGAGCGCGGCGACGGCGAAATGACGGAATGACATGAATCCTCCTCTGGTAAGATTCATCAGTCATCATACAAGCTGATCCTCCGTCGTCAAGCGATGCGCATCCGGCCCCTCGCCTCTGAAGCAAAGCTGTCGCGCCGGCTCTTCGAGCAGCTGGCAGCCGAGATCAAGAGCGGGCGGCTCGCGCCCGGCTCGCGGCTGCCGACCGAGCAGGAGCTGACGCGCGCCGCGCGCGTGTCGCGCACGGTGGTGCGCGAGGCGGTGGCGGCGCTGCGCGCCGAGGGCCTGGTGATCACCCGGCAGGGCGTCGGCGCGTTCGTCTCGGCGGAGCCGCAGCGCGCGCCTTTCCGCATCGAGCCGGAGCGCATGCAATCGCTCGACGACATTCTCGCCGTCATGGAGCTGCGGCTCGGAGTCGAGATCGAGTCGGCGGGGCTCGCCGCGGAGCGCGCCGGCAAGCCGCAGGTCCGCGCGATCGCCGC
>DASSPL010000052.1:0-3177 GCA_035699685.1 Burkholderiales bacterium
CGTTCAGGAGCAGCACCTTCTCGCCCCTGCGGCCCCAGCGCACGTCGATCGCGCCGCGCAGCTTGTTCAGGTCGTACACATGCAGCGGCCGGCCGAGCTCGAGCATCACGTAGTTCGTGACATCCACCAGCGCCGAGATCGAGCGCTGGCCGGCGCGCTCGAGGCGCTGCTTCATCCACTGCGGCGTCGGCGCCGCGGCGTTGACGTTGCGCATCACGCGCCCGGCGAACCGCCCGCAGCCGTCGGGGGCGCTGATCCTTACGGGGTGACTGGCCGCGCTCTTCTCGCGAACCCTGTCGATGCGCGGCTGCTCAAGCTTCGCGCCAGTCAGCGCGGAGACTTCCCGCGCCACGCCGAGCACGCTCAGCGCGTCGGCGCGGTTGGGGGTGAGCTTGAGCGTGAAGACCTTGTCGTCGAGGCCGAGGACCTTGCGCACGTCGGCGCCCACGTCCGCGTCCACTTCCAGCAGGCCGGAGTGGTCGTCGGAAAGACCGAGCTCGCGCGCCGAGCAGAGCATGCCGGCGCTTTCCACTCCCCTCAGCGAACTTTTCTGGATCTGAAGCCCCGGCAACCGGGCCCCAACCCTGGCAAGCGGCGCTCTCATGCCCTTGCGGACATTGGGCGCGCCGCACACGACCTGCAGCTTCTCGCCGCCGGTATCCACCGTGCACACGGTGAGCTTGTCGGCGTTCGGGTGCCGCTGCACGTCGGTGATCTCGCCGACCACGACTCCGTCGAACTGCGGGCCGGCGGACTCGTAGGCCTCGACCTCGAGGCCGGCCATGGTGAGCCGTTCCGCCAATTCCTCGCCCGAAAGGCCCGGGTTGCAGAAACTGCGCAGCCAGCTCTCGGGAACGTTCATGAGAATTGCGCGAGGAAGCGCAGGTCGCCGTCGAAGAACAGGCGCAGGTCCTCGATGCCGTAGCGCAGCATGGTCAGGCGCTCGAGCCCGGAGCCGAAGGCGAAGCCGATGTAGCGCTCGGGGTCGAGGCCGAAGTTCTTCACCACCGCCGGGTGCACCTGCCCCGAGCCCGAGATCTCGAGCCAGCGGCCCTTCAATTTCATGTCGATTTCCGCCGACGGCTCGGTGAACGGGAAGTACGACGGGCGGAAACGCACCTCGAGGTTATCGTCCTCGAAGAAGCGCCGCAGGAACTCGGTGTAGACGCCCTTGAGATCGGCGAAGCTGATGTTCTCGTCGATCCACAGCGCCTCGACCTGGTGGAACATCGGCGAGTGCGTCGCGTCGGAATCGACGCGATACGTGCGCCCGGGCGCGATCACCTTGATCGGCGGCTTGTGCATGCGCGCGTAGCGCACCTGCATCGGGCTGGTATGGGTCCTCAAGAGCAGAGGCAGCCCGTGCTCATCCTCGAGGTCCACGTAGAACGTGTCCTGCATGGACCGCGCCGGATGGTTCTCGGGGTTGTTGAGCGCGGTGAAGTTGTACCAGTCGGTCTCGATTTCCGGCCCGTCGGCGACGTCGAAGCCGAGCGTGCGCCAGATGGCCTCGATCCGCTGCCAGGTCTGGATCACCGGATGCACGCTGCCGCGGCCGCGGCCGCGCGCCGGCAGCGTGACGTCGAGCGCCTCCTCGGCGAGGCGCGCATTCAGCTTCTCGCTGGCGAGCTCGTCGCGCCGCGCCTGCAGGCCGGACTCGATGGCCTGCTTGGCGGCATTGAATTTCGCGCCGAGCGTCTTTCTTTCTTCTGCCGAAGCGGACTTCAGCGTTGCCTGCAGCGCCGTGAGCTCGCCCTGCTTGCCGAGAAAGCGGGCCTTGGCGTTCTCGAGGGACGCGGCATCGCCCGCCGCGCGGAACGCGGCGAGCGCGCGCGAGACGATGCCGTCGAGGTCCAACTAGTTAATGAGCGAGGTTCGCTTTGACCTGGCCGGCGATCTTGTCGAACGCCGCCTTGTCGGTCACCGCGAGGTCCGCGAGCACTTTGCGGTCGATGTCGATGTTGGCGCGCTTGAGGCCGGCCATGAACGTGCTGTAGCTCATGCCGAGCTCGCGCACCGCCGCGTTGATGCGCGCGATCCACAGCGCGCGGAACTGGCGTTTCTTCTGCCGGCGGTCG
The DNA here is from genome assembly GCA_035699685.1 of Burkholderiales bacterium. Classification (GTDB taxonomy): domain Bacteria; phylum Pseudomonadota; class Gammaproteobacteria; order Burkholderiales; family SG8-39; genus SCGC-AG-212-J23. Next base: position 2,079 of record DASSPL010000052.1, read on the forward strand.
CGGTAGGCGTACTGGCCCGCCTTCATCACCGCCTGCTTGGCGACGCGGTAGACGTTCTTCCTGCGGCCGCGGAATCCCTTGGCCTGCTTCAGGACCTTCTTGTGGCGCGCGCGCGCCGTTACTCCACGCTTGACTCTTGGCATGGCGCGCTCCCTACGACGAGTACGGCAGCATGTTGCGCACTGCCGCGAGGTTGGTCGTATCCACCGCGCTGCGCTTGCGCATCTGGCGCTTACGCTTGGTGGTCTTCTTCGTCAGGATGTGGCGCTTGTAGGCGCCGCCCCGCTTGATGCTGCCGCCCGGGCGGACGGTGAAGCGCTTCGCGGCGCCCCGTTTGGACTTCATCTTGGGCACATGGCCTCCATTTTTAGCTTGACGCCGGGCGGCCCCCGCCTCGCGGGGACGCTTCAACAGCCACGGCCATCACTTGTTTGCCGCTCAGTTTGCCGCTTACCGCGGAGCGGTAGCCGGCTTCGCCGGCGGAGCCTTCTTCTGCTCCGGCTTCGGCGCTGCTGCCTTTTCCTGCGTCTTCTCCTTCTTCACCGGCTCCGCCTTCTTCTTCGGCGCGATCACCATCACCATCTGCCGCCCCTCGAGCTTCGGAAACTGCTCGACCATGCCGACCGCATCCAGGTCCTTCCTCACGCGCTCGAGCAGCCGCTCGCCGAACTCCTTGTGCGCCATCTCGCGGCCGCGGAAGCGCAGCGTGACCTTCGCCTTGTCGCCTTCCTCGAGGAACTGGACCAGCTTTCCGAGCTTGATCTTGTAGTCGCCCTCGTCGGTTCCCGGCCGGAACTTGATTTCCTTGACCTGGATCTGCTTCTGCTTGCGCTTCGCCTCGTGCTCTTTCTTCTGCTCGCGGTAGCGGAACTTGCCGTAGTCCATCAGCTTGCAGACCGGCGGCACCGCGAGCGGCGCGATCTCGACCAGGTCCACGTTCGCTTCTTCGGCAAGACGGAGCGCTTCATTGACCGTCTTGATGCCCAGCTGGTCACCGTTTTCCGCTACTAGTCGCACCTCCGGGGCGGTGATTTCCCGGTTGATGCGCTGCGATCTCTCGAGTGCGATGAGTGAAAAGCTCCTTTAACCGTTCAAAAAA
>DASSPL010000053.1:0-2185 GCA_035699685.1 Burkholderiales bacterium
CGCTGGATCGTCGCGCCGTGCTCCTCGTTCACGTTCCACAGCGCGTGGCGCACGACCTCGAAGGTCACCGGGTCGATGCTCTTCTTCGCTTTCCTGTGCAAGCGCAGCTTGGGCGCGATGCGCAGCTCCTTCGGCGGCACGTAGCCCGTGCGGCGGCCGTCGAAGACGACGCCGGCGAGCTCGGAAAGCTTTTTCAGTGGTGCATTCATTGAGTGCGGATCTTCGCCGCCCCCCTGTCAAGGGGGGAAGCGAGCGAAGCGAGCGGGGGGTTGGTTCTCAAATGAGAAAAATGGGGTCTGTCCCCAATTATTTCTTGTCCTCGGGAGGTGCGCTGTCCTCGAGGCTGAGCTCGCCCGCCTTTGGCGGCTCGGGTTTCTTTGCCGCCGGCTTCGGCGCAGGCGCGGGCGGGGGCGTCGGCTTGGTTTCGGCCGGCTTGCTGGGCGTGAACTCCAGCGCGCCGCTGTGCTCCTCGGGGGGCTCGGGCTTCTTTTCGGCAGGCTTGGCCGCGGCGGGCTTGGCGGCGGCAGCGGGCTTCGGTGCCGCGGCGGCCGGCTTGGGCGCCTCGGCGGGCTTCTTCGAGCCGGGCGCGGGCGGAGTGGCCACGGGCGCCGCGGCCGGCGTGCTCGGTATCTCGCCGAGCTTCTCGCTTTCCTTCCATGCCCGGTTGCACTCCGGGCACAGGAAGATCTTCTTCCCGCCGCTCATGCGCGGCGCGCCGTGCTTCGTGCAGAGCGGCTGCTCGCAGTTGGCGCACTTGGTGACGGCGTTGGCGCCGCACGGGTGCTTCTTCAGTAAGCCGACCTCTACGGTGCAGGTGTCCATGACGCCTCCCTAAAACGTCATTTCGAAATTGCCCAGCTCGTCCACGCGCAGCCGCGTACCGGGCTGCACGACGACGGTGGTGTCCGCGGTCTCGACAATGGCCGGACCGGCGATCTTGTTCCCCGCGGCGAGGCGCTCGCCGTCGTATACCGGCGTGGCGCGCCGCTTGCCGAGGTCGGGCCAGTAGATATCGCGCTTCCTGCGCAGGGCTTCGCGCGGGATCTTCGACGTCGACTTCCTGGCCTTCACCAGCTTCGGCTGCGGCGTCAGCGCCTTGGCGCGCAGGCGGCAGACGACGATCTCGAGCTGCGCGCCGGCGAGGGCGGAGCCGCGGCCGTAGAGCTGCTCATAGCGCTGCACGAACAGCTTCCTCAGCTGCGCCTCGTAATCGTTGGCGAGGCGCGTCCACGGCAGCGTGATCTCGACCTCGTTGATCTGCCCCTTGTGCCGCACGTCGAGCGAGAACTCGAAGCGCTGGCGCTTCGCCTCGATGCCTTCCTGTTTCATCAGGGAGGAGGCTCGAAACTGCAGCGCGTCCAGCTGCTCGTTGATGCGTTTCGCCGGCACCGGCGACGCCATGATCTCGGTGTGCTCGAAGATGTGCAGCACGTCGGCGGCGGCGGCGCCGAACGCGCACCAGGTCGACGCGGCCTTTCTCAATGGGATGACCACTTTGCGGACCCCCAGCTCCCGCGCGAACACGGCGGCGTGCGCAGGCCCCGCGCCGCCGAACGCAAAGAGCACGAAGTCGCGCGGGTCGAAGCCTTTCTCCACCGTCACCTTGCGGATGACGTCCGCCATGTGCAGCTCTACGATGCGGCACGCGCCCGCGGCGCATTCGACGGCGGACATGCCGATCTGCGCGCCCAGGGCGGCTATCGCTTCCGTGGCCGATTTCTTGTCCAGGACCATCCTGCCGCCGGCGAAGTTGTCGGGGTCGAGGTAGCCGAGCACGAGCTGCGCATCGGTCACCGTGGGCACCGTGCCGCCGCGGCTGTAGCACACCGGGCCGGGAAAGGCGCCGGCGCTGTCCGGGCCGACGGTCATCGTGCGAGTTTCTGGCTGGACGCGGATCAGGCTGCCGCCGCCGGCGCCGATCGCCTGCAGGTCCACTTTCGGCAGGAAGTATTCGTACTGGTCGGTATTCGAGATGAACGAATAGGCCGGCTTGCCGCCGAAGATGATCGAAACGTCGAACGACGTGCCGCCCATGTCGGTGGTTATGACGTTCTTCTCGCCCATCGCCGCGCCGAGGAACATCGACGCGGTGACGCCGGAAACCGGGCCCGAGTCGAGCGTGAGGAGCGGCGCTTCGCCGGCGCGCGCCACCGGCACCGTGCCGCCGCCGCATTGCGTGATCTGC
>DASSPL010000054.1:0-9036 GCA_035699685.1 Burkholderiales bacterium
GCGCGGCCAGGCGCTCGTGGCGAAGGACGGCTTCTCGGCGCGCTACGACCTCGACCGCATCGGCGGCACCTTCTCGCGGCCGGCGCACAAGCTCGCCGGGCAGTCCTACGTCGGCAGGATCCTGGTGCTCGACACCGCGAAAGGCGGCGTGGCGACGGCGTGGATGCTGCGCGAGATGGCTTCGCGCGGCGTCGTGCCGCTCGCGCTCGTGCTGAACAGCGTGAACCCGATCATCGCGCAGGGCGCCGCGTTCGGCGGCATCACGCTGCTCGCCGGCTTCGACACCGACATCACCGCCGCCGTGCCGCACGGCGCGACGCTGGAGATCGATCCCGCCGCGCGCTCGGTGCGCGTGGTGGAATGACCTTCGACTACATCGTCGTCGGCGCCGGCTCCGCCGGCTGCGTGCTCGCGAACCGGCTGAGCGCCGACGGCCGGCACACGGTGCTGCTGCTGGAGGCCGGGCCGCCGGACAACCACCCGTGGATCCACATCCCGATCGGCTATGGCAGGACCATGTTCCACCCGGTGCTGAACTGGGGCTTCCATACCGATCCCGACCCGAACATGAACGGCCGGCGGATCTACTGGCCGCGCGGCCGCACGCTCGGCGGCTCGAGCGCGGTGAACGGCCTGATCCAGATCCGCGGCCAGCCCGAGGATTTCGACGCCTGGGGCCAGGGCTGGGACTGGCAGGACGTCGAGCCTTACTTCCGCAGGTCGCTCGAGCTGCTCTCGGTCGAGACCATCTCGCAGCGGAACGAGCTGGTCGACGCCTTCATCGCCGGCGCCGGCGAGCTCGGCGTTCCGCGCAACGATGACTTCAACGGCGCGCGGCAGGAAGGCGCCGGCTACCTCCAGCTCACCACGAGAAACGGACGGCGCTGCTCCGCCGCCACCGCTTACCTCAAGCCCGCGCGCGGGAGGCCCAATCTCAGGGTCGAGACCGGCGCCCACGTCACCTCGCTGGTTTTCGAAGGCAGGAAGGCTGTCGGCGTTCGCTACCGCAACACCGAGGTGAAGGCGCGCCGCGAAGTCATCCTCGCGGCGGGCGCGCTGCAATCGCCGCAGCTCCTGCAGCTCTCGGGCATCGGGCCGGGCGAGGTGCTGCAGCGCCATGGCATCCCGGTGGTGGCCGAGCTGCCCGGCGTCGGCGCCAACCTGCAGGACCACCTCGCGTTGCGGCTCCTATACAAGTGCACCAAGCCGGTCACCACCAACGACGACCTGCGCAACGTGTGGCGCAAGGCGCGCACCGGGCTTCGCTACCTCCTTTTCCGCAGCGGCCCGATGGCGATCGGCGTCATGACCGGCGGACTGATCACGAAGGTGATGCCGGACGCGCGCACGCCCGACATGCAGGTGTTCATCAGCACCGTGAGCGCCGAGCAGCGCGGCGCCAATCCGCATCCGTGGTCCGGCTTCACGCTGGTGTACTACCCGATGCGGCCGACGAGCCGCGGCACGGTCGAGATCCGCTCGCGCGACGCGCTCGAGCCGCCGTCGATGAAGCCGAACTACCTGTCGACCGACTACGACCGGCGCATGATGGTCGAGGGCGCGCGGCTGGTGCGCCGCCTGGCCGCGACGCGCGCTTTGTCGCCCTACGTGCTGGAGGAGTACAGTCCCGGCCCGGCGGCGCGTACCGACGAGGAGATCCTTGACGCCGTGCGCAACTCCGGCTCCTCGGGCTATCACCCCTGCGGCACCTGCGCGATCGGCAGCGTTGTCGATTCCCAGCTACGCGTGCGCGGCGTCGAGGGACTGCGGGTCATCGACGCTTCGGTGATGCCGAGCGTCGTCTCGGGCAACACCAACGCCGCCACCATCATGCTGGCCGAGAAGGGCGCCGACCACATTCTGGGCCGACAAGGCTTGCTATAATCCGCCCCTCGCGCCCGTAGCTCAGTTGGATAGAGTACTTGGCTACGAACCAAGGGGTCGTGGGTTCAAATCCTGCCGGGCGCGCCACACAACCAACGGGCTGCAGCGATGCAGCCCGTTTCATTTTGAATCGCTATTTCGCGCGCCAGCCGCCGTCGACCACCAGGCTGTGACCGTTGATGTATGAGGCTTCGGGCGACGCCAGGAAGCACACTGCGTTAGCGATATCTTCGACGGTGCCGCGCACGCCGGCCGGTATCAGCGCGCGCACCTGGTCGTCGTTCACCGCTACGCCGCGGCCGCTCATGTCGGGCACGCCGGGGCCCAGGATGGATTGCGAGTGCGGCCTGAGGCCGGTCGGGATGGCGCCCGGGCATACGCAGTTCACGGTGATGCCCCGCGCGCCGTAGGCGACAGCCATCTGCCGTGTGAGCCCGACGACGCCGTGCTTGGCGGCGATGTACGCCGCGCCCCCGCCGGTGCCGTTGAGCCCGGCGACCGACGCCATGTTGATGATGCGTCCGCGGCTGCGCGGCAGCATCTCGCGCAGCGCCCGCTTGCTCATGAGGAAGACGCTGGTGAGGTCGACGTCGATCACCTTGCGCCATACCGCCACGTCCATCTCGTCGGCGTTGAAATAGCCGTCCAGGATGCCGGCGTTGTTCACCAGGACCTCCAGCGGACCGAGATCGGCGACGGCTGCGCCAACTGCCGCCTCGACTTCGCCGGCAATGCTCACGTCGGCCCGGTACGCCTTCGCGCCCGGAATCTGCGACGCCGTCTCCCGGGCGGAAGCCTCGTCGAGGTCGACCACGGCGAGCGCGTAGCCGCTCTTGCCGAGCGCGAGCGCGCTGGCGCGCCCGATGCCGGAGCCGGCACCGGTTACTATGGCAAGGCTGCCGTCACGCTGCATCGGTCAGACCATACAACAGATTGGAGTACGGATAACGATGATCAAGTTCTACTACAGCACTGCGCCCAACCCGATGAAAGTCGCCCTCTGCCTGGAGGAGATGGGGCTTTCCTACGAACCGATACCTGTCGACACGCGCAAGGCTGAGCAGCACAAGCCCGCCTACCTGGCGATCAACCCCAACGCCAAGGTGCCGTCGATCATAGACGGCGAGGTGACGATGTTCGACAGCAACGCCATCGTGCTCTACCTCGCCGAGAAGACCGGCAAGTTCCTGCCGAGGAAGGCGCAGGAGCGCGGGCCCATGCTGTCGTGGCTGATGTTCGTCGCCTCGGGCATCGGGCCGTTCACCGGCCAGTACGTGCACTTCAAGAACTACGCGCCGGAGAAGATCGCCTATGCCCTCAACCGCTACGAGTTCGAGGCGCTGCGCCACTGGGGCATCGTCGACGCGCACCTGGCGAAGAGCAAATACATGGTCGGCGATAACTACACAGTGGTCGACATGGCGCTATGGGGCTGGGCCCGGCTGGTTCCCAATATCCTGGGCGAGCACGCAGCCAAGTTTGCCAACGTGAAGCGCCTCGCCGACGAGATCAGCGCCCGCCCGGCAGCGCAGAAGGCGGTGGCCCTCAAGGACCGCCACGCGTTCAAGACCGAGATGGACGAGGAGGCCAAGCGCTCAATGTTCCCCGGCAACTACCGGGCGCAAGGCGCGTAATGCCCTGGAGCGACGAGCATCTCCTCGGCTACGTGCCGATGGACGATACCCACAAGGAGTTCGTCGCCCACCTCGACGCTCTGCTCGAGAGCGATGACGCCGGATTCCTCGAGCGCCTCGAGGCGTTCGAGCGCCACGCGGTGGCGCATTTCGCCGAGGAAGATGCATGGATGGAGCGCACCGATTTCCCGCCGAAGGACTGCCACGTCGACGAGCACGCTGCCGTCCTCAAGTCGGTGCGCCAGGTGCTCGAGCAGGTGAGACAGGGCGACGTCGCCGAAGGCCGGCGCCTCGCGGCGGCGCTGGCGGACTGGTTCCCGGGCCACGCCTTCCACCTCGACTCCGCGCTCGCCCACTGGATGGTGAAGCGCAGCTTCGGCGGCAAGCCCGTCGTGCTGCGCCGCCGCGTCAGCGGGTGACGTGGGATGCGCTCTTCATCATCGCGAGCGCCTCTTCCTTCACTTTCTCCTGGCCGTCGTTCGTCAGGATGCCGAACGACAAGATCACGTCGCCGACAAGCAGCATGCCCTGCGTGAGGTACTTGAACTCGCCGGGCTTCGGCTCGCGGTCGGTGGCCGAGAAGTAGAAGCCCGGGCCTGGAGCGCCCGTCAGGGGTTCCGCGGTCAATATCGGCTCGACCGCGCTCGGCTTCACCCTGTCCGCGGAGTCCTGGACGCTCTGGCGCATCCCGATCGTCGTGTCGGCGGAGGTCCCGGGTCGCTGGCGCCCGACCGGCGTCAGGACGACCTGGAACGGCGCCCCCTCGCGCGGCGTGAGGGTGATGCTCGGCGGCGCCTTGCCCGCGTTCGGCTTCAATTCGTCCTTCCACCCCGCCGGGATGGCGAGCTCGAGCTTCGAGTTGTCCGGCAGGGCAAACGCCTTCTTCTCGCTCTGTGCAGCGACAACCGTCATCACCAGCAAAAGCAGCCAGGCGATATTTCTCACGCCGGGAATTCTGCAAGACGAATGCCCGCGCCGTCTGCCTTCAGGCTACGTAGCGGGCGACCGGCCTTTCACGCACCAGGCGCGCGCTTTGAGCACGAACGGCCCATCGGAGCCGGCCGGCAGCAGGCGGGCGCGCATCCGTTTCTCGAGCTCCTGGCGCCGGGCATCGGGCAGGGACACCACGTAAGCGCCGCCGGGGCCGGCGCCCTTGAGGAAGGAATCCCAGTAATCGTGGAAGGACGCGTAGTGCTGGTCGATGGTGAGCGGCCTTTCTTCAACGTTCTCGAGGCCGGCCTTGCGCCACAGCTCGCCAAGCTGGCCGCGACGCGAAAGCTTCATGTGCCGCTCGTCCTTGGGCTCCATGGACGGGTCGAGCGCCACGACCTCGTCCCAGAAGATGCGCAGCATCTTCATGCCGTCGTCGTAATCCCAGACGCAGGCGCCCACCGTGCCGCCGGGCCGGGTCACGCGACGCATTTCGCCGATCGCCTTGGTAGGGTCGGGCACGAAGTTCATCACCAGCAGCGCGAGCGACGCGTCGAATGAAGCATCGGCGAACCGCAGCGACTGGGCGTCGCCGGTCTCGAAGGTGGTGCGCGGACCGGCGCTCTTCCGCGCGTAGGCGACGAAGCCTTCCGAAGGATCGATGCCGACCACCTGCGTGCGCGATCCCGCCTTAGCCAGCGCCGTGGCGAGCGCGCCGGTGCCGGTGCCGACGTCGAGCACCCGATGGCCGTCCTGCACGCCGGCGAAGGCGACGAACTCGACAGCCAGCAGCCGGCTCCAGCGGCCCATGAAGCGCTCGTATCCGTCGCCGGCCGAGAACATCTTTGCTTCGCTTGCGGTCAGTGGTTGCGCTTCGCCGCCTTGGGCGATGGCAAAGGTCACGGGGAACAGCACGGCACGCAGGATCTTGCTCGGCATCGCTCGCTCCGGAGAAAGGGTGCGGAGACGCTAGCAATCGGGGTCGCCGAAGTCATGGGGAAAACATGGGCGAATTGCGGGAACGCGCATGCTAGGCTTCCCTCGAGCTTCATCGTGCTCCATCAACCGATTACCTTCGGGCCGTTCCGCCTGGATCCGCGCGCCGGTCTGACGCGCGGGCGGCGCGCGGTGCGCCTCACCCCGAAGGCCTTCTCGCTGCTTTGCGTCCTCGCGGGCGAACGCGGCCGCGTCGTCGGCAAGGAAGAGCTTTTCCGCGCGGTATGGCGCGGTGCCGTAGTGGGGGACACGGCGCTGGTCACCTGCGTGCAGGAGCTGCGCCGAGCGCTGGGCGACAAGGCCGGCCGGCCACGCTACATCGAGACGCTGCACCGACGCGGCTATCGCTTCATCGCCGAGCCTGCGGCGGCGCCGGCAGCCGCCGCGCCGCCGGCGTCCGCGCTGTCCGTGGCGCCTGTGTTCGTCGGGCGGCCGCGCGAGCTGGACGAGATCGAGGCCGCATTCGAAGCGGCGCGCGACGGCAAGAGGCAAGTCGTCCTCGTCGCCGGGGAGGCGGGCATCGGGAAAACCACGCTGGTCCGCGCATTTCTGTCGCGCGCCGCCGCCCGGGCGCCGGTCCTGGCCTGGGGTCAATCCGCGGAGCACTACGGCGCAGCCGAGCCCTACCATCCCTTGCTCGACGCGCTGTCGCGCTGCTGCCGGACGCAAGAAGGCGCCGCGCTCCTCGCGGCGCTGGAAGCGCATGCGCCCCTGTGGCTGGCGCAGATGCCGTCGCTCGTCTCCCCGTCCCGGCTGCGCGCGGTGCAACGCCGTGTCGCCGGTGCCACGCCGCAGCGCATGCAGAGGGAGATCACCGAAGCGCTCGAGGCCGCCGCGGCGGAACGGCCGCTCGCGCTATGGCTCGAGGACCTGCACTGGGCCGACGCGCCGACCATCGACTGGCTCGCCGCGTTCGCAAGGCGGCCGGAGGCGGCGCGTGTGCTGGTCATCGGCACGTATCGCCCCGTCGAAGCGCGCGCCGGACGGCATGCGCTCTACACGCTCGGCGACGAGCTCGCACGCCAGGGCGGCAGCCGTACGCTGACGCTCGGGCCGCTGGCCGCCGAGGCGGTCGGGCAGTACATGCGGACGTGCTTTCCGCCCCGGCCGGGCGAGGAGCAGCGGATTTCCGATCTCGCGCTCGAGGTGCACCGGCGCACCGAAGGCAGCCCGCTGTTCATGGTCGGCGTGCTGGGCGAGCTGGTCAATCGCGGGGTGTTGCGTGGCGACGAGGCGGGGTGGTCGCTCGCGAACGAAACGGACCGCGCCGGCCTCGGCATCCCGGTGTTCCTGCGCCAGCTCATCGAGCGCCAGATCGACCGGCTGGCCGCGCCGGCGCTGCGCGTGCTGGAAGCGGCCAGCCTGGCTGGATTGCGCTTCGACGCCGCGATCGTCGCCGCGGCGCTCGAGCGGCCGATTGCCGAGGTCGAGCAGATTTGCGCCGACACCGCGCGCGACCACGGGTTGATCGTCGAGGCCGGCCGCGCCGAGTGGCCCGATGGCACGCTCGCCAGCCGCTTCAGCTTCGTGCACGCCTTGTACCGCGAGGCGCTGGCGGCGTCTCTGCCGGCGGCGCGCGGCGCGCAGCTCCATCGCCGCATCGGCGAGCGCCTCGCGGAGGGCTCTCGCGGCCGCGCCGAGGAAGTCGCGGCGCAGGTCGCGATGCACCTGGAACGCGGCGGGGACCTGGCAGGCGCAGTGACGTGGCTGCGTCGCGCCGGCGATGCCGCGCAGCGCCGCACGGCGATGCGCGAAGCCGCCGCGTATTTCGAGCACGCGCTCGGGCTGGTGGCGCGCCTGCCGCCGGCGCGCTCGCGCGACGGGCTGGAGGTGGAGCTGCGTCTCGCGCTGTGTGCGCCGCTCATCGCCGCGCACGGCATGGGTTCCGAGCGCGTGGAGGCGTGCGCCAAGCAGGCGCTCGCCGCATGCTCCGCCATCGGTGACCGGGACGGCCGCTTCGCTGCCCACCGCATCGTCTGGAACAACAGCCTGATGCGCGATCCGGCGCCGACGGCGCTGGCGCATGCGCGCGAGCTGATGCAGGAGGCGCGTGCCGTGCGGCGCGATGTCGAGCTCGCGCTCGCCCACCGCGCGCTCGGCTGCAGCCTGATCTACGCCGGCGAGCATGCCGAGGCAGCCCGCCTTCTGGCCCGTGGCGCGGCGATCGCCGACCGCGTCGCGGACGGCGAATTCGAGCGCTTCGCCGAGCAGCCGGGAATGGTGTGCCGCGCTTTCGGCGCATGGCCGACGGCCTTCATGGGTCTTGCAGACGAGGCGGTGCGCCTTTCGGACGAGAGCGTGGCGCATGCGCGCAGGCGCGATGATCCGCACGGTCTCGCTTTCGCGCTGGTGACCGTCGGGCTGGTCGACCTTTTCAACCGCGATGCACGGCGCGCCGACGCCGTGGCGCGCGAGGTCCAAGTGCTTTCCGAGCAGCACCATTTCGCGCAGTGGATCGCTTTCGCGCACGAGATCCGCGGCTGGGTCGCGTTCCAGGCCGGCGAGCACGAGGGCGGCATCCGGCTCATGCAGCACGCGCTCGAGCGCCTGCATGCGACCGGCGCGCGTACGCACAGCAGCCGCGTGCTCGCGAATCTCGCCGAGAGCTGCCTGGTTGCGTGCCGGATAGCGGAGGCGCGCCGCTACCTGGAGGCAGCCTTCGCGCACCGCGAAGCCCATGGCGAGCACTACTACGCGCCGGAGCTCTACCGCCTCAGGGCGCTCGTCCTTCGAGCCGAAGGCGCGCCCGAGCCGGCCGCGCGTGCATCGTTGCGCGAGGCGGTAACCATCGCTCGCCGGCAGGGCGCGCGCCTGTTCGAGGAGCGCGCCGCGCTAGCGCTTGCGCGACAGCTGGGCGTTCATTCCAGGTGACGACGGTCGATCCAGCAGGAGGCCAGCCCTTCAGGCTCGCGGTCCCCGACGCCGCGCTCGCCGACCTGCGCGAGCGCCTGAAGCGCACGCGCTTCCCCGACGAGGCGCCCGGCGCGCCGTGGCGGACGGGCACGAGCCTCGAGTACGTGAAGGAGCTGGTGCAGTACTGGGGCAGCGGCTTCGACTGGCGCGCGCAGGAAGCCCGCATCAATTCATTCCCGCAGTACAAGGTGGCGCTCGACGGCATCGATCTGCACTTCATCCACGTGCAGGGCAAGGGGCGGGAGCCCAAGCCTCTCCTCCTCTCGCACGGCTGGCCGGGATCCATCGTCGAGTTTCTCGAGCTGATCCCGCGGCTCACCGAGCATTTCACGGTGGTCGCGCCATCGCTGCCGGGCTACACCCTCTCGTTCGCGCCGGGCCAGAAGCGCTTCGGCGTGGAAGACATCGCCGCGACGTTCGTAAGGCTGATGACCGAGGTGCTCGGCTACAAGCGATTCGGCCTGCAGGGCGGGGACTGGGGCGCGTTCATCTCCTCGCGCATCGCCGCCACGCGCCCGGAGCTCGTCACCGGCCTGCACCTCAACTACCTGCCGGTGACGCGCGACAAGTCCGACGACGCCGGCTGGCAGGCGCAGCTCGCGGACTGGGTGAAGGAGCGCTCCGGCTATTCGACCATCCAGGGCACGCGCCCGCAGACGCTCGCCTACGGCCTCACCGA
>DASSPL010000055.1:0-5588 GCA_035699685.1 Burkholderiales bacterium
GTGTCGTTTGCCGCTGCCGCCATCGGCGCGGTCGCGTCGCTGGACGCCGGCGCGTTCTACGAGAGCCTCGTCCGCCCGGCGTGGGCGCCGCCGGGCTGGCTGTTCGCGCCGGTGTGGACGGCGCTCTATGTCCTGATGGGCATCGCCGCGTGGCTCGTGTGGCGAGCGCACGGATTCAGGCAGGGCAGGAATGCGCTCGCGCTCTTCATCGTCCAGCTCGGCGCCAACTCGCTGTGGACATGGGTGTTCTTCGCCTGGCGCCAGGGCGCCTGGGCATTCGCCGAGGTCGTCCTCCTGTGGTGCCTGATCGCCGCCACCGTCGTATCGTTCCGGCGCTTGAACAGCCTGGCCGCCGCGCTGCTTCTGCCGTACCTTGCCTGGGTGACGTTTGCCTGCGCGCTCACGTTCGCGACCTGGCGGCTCAACCCCGGCGTGCTTTGATGAAAGGGATGTCGGCATGGAGCTGACGCCGATCGATCCTTCGCGCCGCCGGCTCATCGCCGCGGCCGGGGGCGCGCTGCTCTCGGGCGCGTTGCCGTGCTTCTCGCCCGCGGCGCACGGCGCCGAGGGGCCGGTCGCGACGCGGCCGATCCCGCGAGGCGGCGAGCGGCTGCCGATCGTCGGCATCGGCACGGCGGTGATCTTCGACTACCAGAACGACCCGGAGAAGCAGGCGGCGCGGCGCGAGGTGATCCGCACGCTCGTCGCCGGCGGCGGCCGGCTGATCGACACGGCGGCGGGCTACGGCAGCGCGGAAGAGCGGCTGGGCGAGATCGTCGCGGAGCTCGGCGTGAGGGACAGGCTGTTCCTCGCCACCAAGTTCTCCTTCGACGCCCCGCGCGCGGAAGCCGAGGCGTCGCTGCGCCGGTCGCTCGCCCGGCTGCGCACCGAGCGCGTCGACCTGATGCAGGCGTGGAACGTCACCGACGGCGGCTATAGCCTGCAGCTCCTGCGGGAGTGGAAGAGCGCCGGCCTTTGCCGCTACACCGGCATCACCACCAGCCAGGCGCGCAGCTACGGCGCGATGGCCGAGGTGCTGGCGCGGGAGAAGCCGGATTTCCTCCAGGTGAACTACTCGCTCGGCGCGCGCGAGGCCGAGAAAACCCTGCTGCCTGCGGCGCTCGACGCCGGGGCGGCGGTGCTCGTCAACCTGCCCTTCGGCCGCAACTCGCTCTTCCGCAAGGCCGGCAATCGGCCGCTGCCGGACTTCGCCGCCGAATTCGGCGCCCGCACATGGGCGCAGCTCTTCCTCAAGTTCATCCTCGGGCACCCCGCGGTCACCGCCGTCATTCCGGGGACGGACAAGCCCGAGTACATGCTCGACAACCTCGACGCCGGCCGCGGCGCGCTGCCCGACGCGGCAATGCGGCGCAGAATCATCCAATACTGGGAATCGCTTGCCTGAGGAGGCCCCATGGAACGACGCACCTTCCTGCAGCACGTCGGCGCGCTAGGCGCGGCAGCGGGCATCCCCGCCGGCTCGCGGGCCGCCGGCAAGGCGTACGACCCGGCGGCGAAATACGACCTCAAGGTCGCCGACGTGCCGTTCCGCAGGAACGCCGCGCACCGGCAGCTGATGGCGCGCGTCTACCAGCCCCAGGGCGCCGGGCCGTTCCCCATGGTGCTCGACCTCCACGGCGGCGCCTGGACGCGCAAGGACCGCGTCGCCGAGGAGCCGATGGACCGCGCCATCGCCGCCAGCGGCGTGGTGGTGGCGGCCATCGACATGACGCTCTCCGGCGAGGCGCCCTACCCGGCCAACATCCAGGACGCGCATTACGGCGTGCGCTGGCTCAAGGCGAACGCGGCGCAGTGGAAGGGCGATGCCGGCAGCGTCGGCATCTACGGCAGCTCGACCGGCGGCCACATCGGCATCCTGCTCGCCATGCGGCCCGATGACGCGCGCTACGGCGCTGCGCCGCTCGAAGGCGCGCGGGACGTCGATGCCCGGGTCGCGTATGTCGCCTCGCGCTCGCCGATCACCGACCCGTACGCGCGCTGGCAGCAGGCCGAGCGGATGAAGCGCGAGACGCTCATCAAGGCGAGCAAGGCGTACTTCGTGCCGTGGGAATCGATCCACGAGGCCAACCCGCAGAAGATCCTCGAGCGGCGGGAAAATGTGGCGCTGCCGCCGCTCCTCATCATGCAGGGGGAGCTCGACGACAACGTGCTGCCCTCGGTGCAGAAGAAGTTCGCCGAGACCTACCGCGCCGCGGGCGGCGAGTGCCAGTACGAGCTCTTCGAGAAGAGCGAGCACGAGTGGACCGGCAAGCCCGGCCCGATGACCGAGCGCGCCTACGGGATGGTGAAGGCGTTCATCGCGCGCAACGTCAACCGGTGAAGCCTCGCATCACGCTCCTCACCCTCGGCGTCGACGACCTGGAGAAGGCCGTGCGCTTCTACCGCGACGGCCTCGGCTGGGAGACCGAAGGCATCGTCGGGCGGGAGTTCGAGCACGGCGCGGTGGCGTTCTTCGACCTCCAGGCAGGGCTGCGGCTCGCGCTGTGGCCGCGCAAGAGCCTGGCGCACGACGCCGGCATGCCGGTGGCCGGGCGCAGCGCGACGGAGTTCAGCATCGGCCACAACGTGGCGTCCAAGGCGGAGGTGGACGCCGCGATGGCGCGCGCGAAGCAGGCCGGCGCGGCGATCATCAAGCCCGCCCACGACACGTTCTGGGGCGGGTACGCCGGCTATTTCGCCGACCCGGACGGGCACCTTTGGGAGGTGGCGTGGAATCCGCAATGGGTGGGGGAAAACTAAAAACAAAAGACAAAATGGGTCCCCGCCTTCGCGGGGATGACATGGCTGACATGTTCCTGAACTATATTTAGCGGCGTGAGAAAAACCCTCTTTCTGCTGCTCTCGCTGGTGATCGGCGGCGCGGCCGCGCAGGACAAGCCGGCGCTCAAGGGCGTCTCCGGCGTGCGCGTCGCCAACTACGGCGCGCCGTCCAAGCTGCTCGAATCCAGGGCGGATGTGAACGCGGTGCTCGAGGAGCTCGCCAAGCTGCGCGCCAAGCCCTGGCCGCGGCGCGAGGCGAAGCTCACCTGCTACGCCAGCGTGATCCTGCTGAACGGCAAGAAGGAGCTCACCACCTTCCGCATCAAGCCCGACACCATCGTCGAGCGCGTGCCGGAAAAAGGCGGCCAGGCCACCTACTACAGCCTCGCCATCGCCGAGGCCGACATCCCGCTCATCAGCAAGCTCCTGCAGGACGCGCCGCCGGCGAAGTGCAAGTAGCGTAGCGCGCGGCACCTCGGCCGTCGAAGTTTTCGCGATCGCGCCGTCGCATGGATTCGAACGCTGTCGGATCGCAACGACAGGAGTTCTCCCATAGAAGAAGAACGTGGCGCCGCTTCGCGTTCCGCGCAAAAAAAATTTGGTACAAATGCGCCTGCGAAAAAAAATAACAACACCCACCAGGCGAATGACACGATGAGCACTGTCGACATCGAAGCACCCGCCCCCATGGTCGCGACCGGCATCCCCGGCTTCGACGACATCGTCGGCGGCGGACTCACCCCTCAGCGGCTGTACGTGATCGAGGGCGATCCCGGCGCGGGCAAGACCACCCTCGCGCTGCAGTTCATGCTGGAAGGCGTGCGGCACAGGGAGCCGGTGGTGTACGTCACGCTGTCCGAGACGCGCGCCGAGCTCGAGGGCGTGGCGCGCTCGCACGGCTGGAGCCTCGACGGCGTGCACGTGCACGACCTGCTGCCGTCGCAGGAGAACCTGCAGCCCGACGGCCACACGCGCATGTTCCACCCCTCCGAGGTCGAGCTGTCCGACACCACGCGGGCGATCCTCGAGCAGATCGAGAAGCGCCGCCCGAAGCGCGTCGTGTTCGACTCGCTGTCCGAGCTGCGCATGCTGGCGCAGAACCCGCTGCGCTACCGCCGCCAGATCCTGGCGCTCAAGCAGTTCTTCGTCGGCCGCGACTGCACCGTGCTCCTGCTCGACGACCGCACCGCGGAGGTGAACGACCTCCAGCTGCACAGCATCGCGCACGGCGTGGTGACCATGGAGCACCTCGCGCAGCACTACGGCTCCGAGCGCCGCCGCCTGCGCGTGATGAAGATGCGCGGCAAGAACTTCCGCGGCGGCTGGCACGACTTCATGATCCGGCGCGGCGGGCTCGACGTGTTCCCGCGGCTCGTCGCGGCGGAGCACCACAGCGCCTTCGGCGCCGACCACCTGAAGAGCGGCAACCCCTCGCTCGACATGCTGGTCGGCGGCGGGCTGCACCGCGGCACCAGCGTGCTGATCATGGGCCCGGCGGGCGCCGGCAAGTCGACCTTTGCGCTGCAGTACGCGGTGGCGGCGGCGCAGCGCGGCGAGCACGCCGCGATGTTCTGCTTCGACGAGAGCCGCGCCACGCTCTTCACGCGCGCCGCCGGCCTCGGCATCGACCTGCAGAAGCAGTACGACGCCGGGCGCGTGCGCCTGCAGCAGGTCGACCCGGCGGAGCTCTCCCCCGGCGAGTTCGCCCACGTCATCCGCCGCACCGTCGACAAGTACAAGTCCAAGGTCCTGGTGATCGACAGCCTCAACGGCTACCTCAACGCCATGCCCGAGGAGCGCTTCCTGCAGATCCACCTGCACGAGCTGCTCACCTACCTCGGGCAGCAGGGCGTGGTGACGTTCCTGGTGGTGGCGCAGCACGGCCTGCTCGGCTCGACCATGCAGACGCCGGTCGACGCGAGCTACCTCGCCGACACGGTGCTGGTGCTGCGCTTCTTCGAGGCGCAGGGCAAGCTGCGCCGCGCCGTGTCGGTGCTGAAGAAGCGCAGCGGCTCGCACGAAGACTCGCTGCGCGAGTACAAGCTGACGGCGAACGGCATCTGGGTGGGCGATCCGCTGACCGAGTTCCACGGCGTGCTGCACGGCACTCCGACGATCCTGCGCCCGGCCGAGCGCCCGATCGGATAGCGCTTGTCCCTCGCCGAATCGCCGCTCGAGGAGCGGGTCCTCGTCCTTGCGCCCACGGCGAAGGACGCGCGCATCTCGCAGACCATCCTGGGCGAGTCCGGCGTGGCGAGCGCGACCTGCACCAGCCTGGACGAGCTCTGCGCGCTGATCGACGAGGGCGCCGGCGCGGTCATCCTGTCGGAGGAGGCCCTGCGGCGCGGCGGGCTTTCGCGGCTGGTCGAGGTCGTCGGCCGCCAGCCCGCCTGGTCCGATTTCCCGTTCATGGTGCTGACCGGCGAGGGCGCCGACTCCGAGCTCGCCCTGCGCACGCTCGAGACGCTCGGCAACGTGACGCTGCTCGAGCGGCCGGTGCGGGTGCCGGCGCTGGTCTCCGCCGTGCGCGCGGCGCTGCGCGCGCGGAGGCGGCAGTACCAGATCCGCGACCATCTCGCCGAGGCGCGGCGCATCGCCGATACGCTGCGCGAGCAGGACCGCCGCAAGGACGAGTTCCTCGCCATCCTGGCCCACGAGCTGAGGAACCCGCTCGCCCCGCTGCGCAACTCGCTGGAGGCGATGCGCCTGTCCCAGGAGGACGCGAACATCGCGCGCGTGGCGCGCGACATCATGGAGCGCCAGGTCGACCAGATGGTGCGCCTGATCGACGACCTGCTCGACGTGTC
>DASSPL010000056.1:0-14629 GCA_035699685.1 Burkholderiales bacterium
CTCCTCATCCTGCTGATCCTCCTGGCGGGCTGCGCCAGCTTCGACGGCCGCGGCCTGGTTCCCGGCCAGTCCACCCAGCGCGACGTCGAGGCGCTCCTCGGGCAGCCGGCCGACAAGCGCGCCGGCCCGCAGGGCGAGACGGTCTTCTGGTATCCGCGGCTGCCGTACGGCCATGCCAGCTATGCCGCGCGCATCGACGCCGACGGCCGCCTCGTCGCCCTCGAGCAGCGCCTGACCGAGGACAACATCCGCAAGGTCGTCAGCGGCACGAGCGCCGGCGAGGTGCGCGACCTGCTCGGCCCGCCATACCAGCCGGTGATCCAGAAGCGCCTCGAGCGCGAGATCTGGACCTATCCCATGCGCATCACCGGCCACATGTACCCGAAGTGGTTCGTCGTGCACCTCTCGCTCGACGACCACACCGTGCGCGAGGCCTTCCTCATGGACGACCCGCAGTACGTCCCGCGGGACACGCCGGGCCGCGGCCGCTTCAACTGAAATTGGTGACTGTCACCAATTAGGGTTTCAGCGGCGCGACCAGCTTGCGCAGCTCAGTCTTGAGCACCTTGCCGTAGTTGTTCTTGGGCAGGGCGTCGACGAACTGGTAATAGCGCGGGCGCTTGAAGCGGGCGATGTTGTCCAGGCAGAGCTGGTCGAGCTCCTGCGCGGAAACGTCGCCGCGCGTGACCACGAAGGCCACCACTTCTTCGCCCCATTCCGCGTGCGGGCGGCCGACCACCGAGCATTCAGCCACCGCCGGGTGGCGCAGCAGGACTTCCTCGATCTCGCGCGGATAGATGTTCGATCCGCCGGAGATGATCATGTCCTTGGAGCGGTCGCGGATGGTGAGGAAGCCGGCCGCGTCCATGGCGCCGACGTCGCCGGTGTGCAGCCAGCCATGGCGCAGGGTCTTGGCCGTGGCCTCAGCGTTCTGCCAGTAGCCGGCCATGACGCAGTCGGAGCGCGTGACGATCTCGCCGATCTCGCCATGCGGCAGCTCGCGATCCTGGTCGTCGAAGACCTTCACCTCGCAG
Source organism: Burkholderiales bacterium (assembly GCA_035699685.1). Lineage (GTDB taxonomy): Bacteria > Pseudomonadota > Gammaproteobacteria > Burkholderiales > SG8-39 > SCGC-AG-212-J23. Next base: position 1,035 of record DASSPL010000056.1, read on the forward strand.
CCGGTGCGGGCAAAACCACAAGTGGCCAGGCGCTCCGCGAGGTTCGGCTTGTGCAACTCCTGCGGCAGGCCGGTGATGGTCATGGGCGCCTCGCCCTGGCCGAAGAGCTGGTAGAGCCGCGAGCCGAAGAGCTCGATGGCGCGCAGGGAGTCGGCGACGTACATCGGCGCGCCGCCGTAGATCAGCGTCTTCAGGTGCTGCGGCGGCCGCGCGGCCTTGCTCGCCAGCAGCCGCACCACCATCGTCGGCGCAGCGAAGAACGACGCGCCATGCCAGTAGTCGAGCAGGTCGAAGATCTCGTCGGGCTCGAAGCCCGCGCTCTCCGGGATGACATTCACCGCGCCGGCGGCGAAATGCGGCAGCGCATAGCAGCCCGAGCCGTGCGACAGCGGCGCCGGATGCAGGATCGAGTCGCCGGGGCCGAGCTTGTCGATGTCGGCGAAGTAGGCGTGCGTCATGAAGAGCAGGTTGCGGTGCGTGAGCGTCGCGCCCTTCGGCACGCCCGTGGTGCCGCTCGTATAGAAGAGCCACGCGCCGTCGTCGGGCTGCACCTCGACCGGCGCGATCGGGTCGGCGCGCAGCTCGTCCAGCCGCGTGATCGGCCGGGCCTGCGGGATCGCGCTCTCGAGGTCGCTCGAGGCGAAGCACGCCTTGGTGCCGGAGTTGCTGAGGATGTAGGCGAACTCGCGCGCATGCAGCTTGGCGTTCATCGGCACGGCGACCAGGCCGGCGTGCCAGCAGGCGAACATGAGCTCGTAGTACTCGGGGCAGTTCCTGGCCGCGATGGCCACCCGGTCGCCGGTCTGCAGGTTCAGTTTGCTTCGCAGACCCGAAGCCAGGCGCGCGACCCGGTCGGCGAGCTGCCCATAGGACAGCACCGCCTGCCTGCCGAGCGCGATGGCGCGCGCGTCAGGCAGCAGCCGGGCGCTTCTCGTGAGCAGCTGTGCGAGATTCACGGATGCCGAAGAGCGTCCGAGCGTTGCGTGTCGTGTCCGCCGCCACCTCGTCCGGCGCGCGGCCGAGGGCGCGGGCGACGGTCTTCAGGATGTGCGGCAGGAATGCCGGCTCGTTGCGCCGCGCCTTGGGCTGGGGCCGCAAGTCGCGCGGAGTGAGGTAGGGCGCGTCGGTCTCCAGCAAGAGCCGGTCCCTGGGGATCTCCCGCACCAGTTGCAGCAGGTGCGCGCCGCGCCGCTCGTCGCAGATCCAGCCGGTGATGCCGATGTAGAGCCCAAGGTCGAGATAGGCATGCAGCTCGTCCTTCTCGCCCGTGAAGCAGTGCGCGACCGCCTGCTGCACCTTCTCGCGTCTGACGATGTCGGCAAAGCGCGGATGCGCGTCGCGCGAATGGAGGAAGAGCGGCTTGCCGAGCTCCAGGCCGAGCCGCAGCTGCTCGACGAACCATTTCTCCTGGTCCGGGTGCGGCGAATAGTTGCGGTTGAAGTCGAGCCCGCACTCGCCGATGGCGACGATCCGGGGGTGGCGGGCGATGTCCCGCAGCTGCCCAATGGTCTTTTCATTGCAGTCGCGAGCATGGTGCGGATGCACGCCCGCCGTGGCATACAGATCGAGCCGCTCGGCGATGTCCGTGGCCACGCGGCTCTCCTCCACCGTGGTGCCCGTGACGACGAGGGTCGAGACGCCTGCGCCGCGGGCGCGCGCGACGACCGCGTCGAGGTCGTCGCGAAAGCTGGCATGCGTGAGATTGGCGCCGATGTCGATCACTGCGGCTATTCCGAGCCATGCGGCAGGCCGAGACCCATGCGGATCTTCAGGCCCTTGATCGTCTCCTTGACCGTGCCGCAGAGCGGCAGCGAGAGGCGCGCGAGGTCCGCCTCGTGCAGCACGATGCCCATGTCCTTCTCGGCCCACGGCATGCCCGACAGCTCGGCGCGATTGTCCATCGCCCAGTTCTGCCCGCTGCCGGCCTTGAGGGCGGCGCGCATCGTGTCCGGGTCGATGCCGAGGGCTTCGCCGAGGCGCAGGCCTTCGTCGTTCGCCGAGGTGCAGGCCCACAGCAGCAGGTTGTTGACCATCTTGCCGACCTGGCCGGCGCCGGCGGCGCCGAGATGGAAGATGTCGGAAGCGAAGGCGCCGAAGGCCGGCCGGCAGGCGTCGAACGCCGTCGGGTCGCCGCCGCCGTAGATGAGGAGCTTGCCCGCCACCGCAGCCGCTTCGCCGCGGACCAGCGGCGCGTCGAGGGCGATCACGCCACGCTCCTTCAGGCGCGCCGCCAGGCGCTGCGCGTAGCGCGGCGCGATGGTCGAGCCGACGGCGACGATCAGGCCGGGGCGCGCGGCCTCGGCCACGCCGTTCGCGCCGAAGACGACCTTGTCGACCTCGTGGTCGAAGCCGACGACGATGATCACCAGCTCGCTCGCGCCCGCGACCTCCTTGGGCGAGCCGACGACGGTGACGCCGAGCTTTGCCGCATTGCGCCGCGCCTCGTCAACGGGGTCGTAGCCCGAAACGTTGTAACCTTTCGCGCGCAGATGGCGTGCCATGGGCGCGCCCATCTTGCCGAGGCCGAGGATTCCGACTGAGCGGATTGCGTTCATCGAGGCCAGCGGGTATAGAAGCGGGCGAGTATAACGACCAGGAGGATTTACATAGTGAAATCGCTAGTGCGCATCGCGCTCGGCATCGCAGCCGCAGCACTGTCTTTCCAGCTCCATGCGCAGGCCTGGCCGAGCAAGCCGGTCCGGATGGTGCTTTCGCTCGGGCCCGGCTCGGGCGCCGACATCGGCGCGCGGCTCTACGCCGATCGCCTGACCAAGCTCTGGGGGCAGCCGGTGGTGATCGAGAACCGCCCCGGCGGCGACGGCGTGATCGCCATCAACGCCGTCATCCAGGCGAAGGACGACCACGTGCTGCTTTGGGGCCCGACGGCGAACATCGTCGGCCACCCGTACAGTCTCGACAAGATTCCCTACGACCCGAAGGAGCTGGTGCCGGTGGCGCGGGTCTCGGGCACGGTGGTCACGCTCGGCGTGCCGGCGAACATGAACGTCAATTCGCTGAAGGAGCTCCTTGACCAGGCGAAGCAGAAACCCGGCTCGCTCAACTGGACCACCGCGGTGGCGATGACCGACATCATCCTCGAAGGCTTCCTCAAGACGCAGGGCATCGATGCCGCGCAGATCCGCTACAAGCAGCCGGCGGAGGCGGTGAACGACCTCATCAACAACCGCATCCAGCTCTACAGCTCGGCCTACGCCATCGTGCGTCCGCAAGCGCAGGCGGGCAAGGTGAAGCTGCTTGCCGTGCAGGCGCGCAACCGCGTTCCCGGCCTCGACCTGCCGACGGTCGCCGAGCTGGGCTTCCCCGGCCTCAACTTCGAGGGCCTGGTCGGCATCATGGCCGCGCGCTCGAGCAACCTGCCCAGTGCGGCGCGCGAGCGCATCGGCGCCGACATCAAGGCGGTGTCGAAGGAGCCGCAGATCGCCGAGCGTCTTGCCGCCACCGCGCAGCTGAATACGCCGGGCGACGCGGCCGAGTTCGCCGCCTCGATCGAAGAGCAGACCAAGCAGCTCGCCGAATCGGCGAAGCTGCTCGGCATGAAGCCCAAGCAGTAGTTCCTAAAGCTTTTTCAAGCGGTAAAGAATCTCGAGCGCCTCGCGCGGCGTGAGCTCGTCCGGGTTCACGCTGCCGAGCGCTTCGCGCAGGGCGTCGGGCGGCTCGGGTTCCGGCGCCTTGGTCTTCGCAAAGAGATCGTCCTGTCCGCCGCGGCTGATGGCGGACTCTTCCAGCAGCTCGAGGTACTTGCGCGCCTGCCGGATCACCGGCTTCGGCACGCCGGCGAGCGCCGCCACCTGCAGGCCGTAGCTCTGGCTCGCCGGGCCTTCTTCCACCGCGTGCAGGAAGACGACGCTGTCCTTGTGCTCCACCGCGTCGAGGTGCACGTTCGCCACCTCCTTGTACTCGAGCGCGAGGCGCGTCATCTCGAAGTAATGCGTGGCGAACAGGCTGAGCGAGCGGTTCTTCTCCACCAGATGGCGCGCGATCGCCCAGGCGAGCGCCAGGCCGTCGAAGGTCGACGTGCCGCGCCCGACCTCGTCCATCAGCACCAGGCTGTTGGGCGTGGCGTTGTGCAGGATCGCCGCGCTCTCGGTCATCTCCACCATGAAGGTCGAGCGTCCGCCGGCGAGGTCGTCGGCGGCGCCGATGCGCGTGAAGATCTGGTCGATCGGCCCGATGCGCGCCGCGCGCGCCGGCACGAAGGCGCCGATGTGCGCCATGAGCGTGATCAGCGCCACCTGCCGCATGAAGGTCGATTTGCCCCCCATGTTCGGGCCGGTGATGAGGAGCAGCGCGCGGGTGGGTAGCAGGCGGCAGTCGTTGGCGATGAACTTGTCGATCTGCGCCTCGACCACCGGGTGGCGGCCGCCCTCGATCTCCAGGCCGCGCTCCTCGGCGAAGTTCGGGCGGACGTAATTGCGCCGGGACGCGGTCGCGGCGAAGCTCGCCAGCACGTCGGCCTGGGCGAGGGCGCGGGCGATCTTCTGCAGCCGCGGCACCTCGCCGTTGAGCGCTTCGAGCAAGGCGTCGTAGAGGGACTTCTCCAGCGCAAGCGCCCGGTCGCGCGCCGACAGCGCCTTGTCCTCGAAGGTCTTCAGCTCGGGGGTGATGTAGCGCTCGGCATTCTTCAGCGTCTGGCGGCGGCGGTATTCGGCCGGCACCTTCCCGACCTGCGCGTTGCTGACCTCGATGTAGTAGCCGTGCACCGAGTTGTAGGCCACGCGCAGGTTGGGGATGCCGGTGCGCTCGCGCTCCCGGGTTTCCAGCTCGGCGAGGAACTCTCCGGCATGGGTCTGCAGCCCGCGCAGCTCGTCCAGCTCTGCGCTGTGGCCGTCGGCGATGACACCGCCGTCGACGAGGCGGGCGGCGGGCTCTTCCCTGATGGCCTTTCTCAGAAGAGACAAGCACTCGTGCGGTGTGGCGAGGTCCTCGACCAGCCTTTGCAGAAGAATCGGGCTCTGACCCCGATCAAGTGCGGTGCGCAGGTCCTCGAGCAATGCCAGGCTTTCGCGCAGCCCTGCCAGCTCGCGCGGCCGCGCGCTCTTCAGCGCGATGCGGGCGGTGATGCGCTCGACGTCGGAGAACCCGCGCAGTGCCTTGTGGATGTCCTGGTGCGAATCGAGCAGGCAGGCGATCGCCTCGTGGCGCTGCCTGAGCGGATCGCGATCGCGCAGCGGGTGGTGCAGCCAGTGCCGGAGCAGCCGGCTGCCCATGCCGGTGGCGCATTCGTCGAGCAGGGAGAAGAGCGTCGGCGCAGGCTCGCCGCGCAGCGTCTCGGTCAGCTCGAGGTTGCGGCGCGTCGCCGCATCGAGCCGCACGTACTCGCCCGCCCGCTCCGCCGTGACGGCGGTGACGTGGGCGAGGGCCTGGCCCTGCGTCTTGCCGGCATAGTCGAGCAGGGCGCCGCAGGCGCCGATGGCGAGCGTCAGGTCCTCGCAGCCATAGCCGGCCAGCGTCGCCGCGCCTAGCTGCTTGAGCAGCCGGCGCTTGCCGCCTTCGACGTCGAACTGCCAGGCGGGCACGCGAGTGACGAAATAGCCGTCCAGGGTCGCTCCTTCAGCCAGCAACACCTCGGCGGGAGCAATACGCCGCAGCTCGTTCTGCAGGTTCTGCGGCGCGATCTCGGCGACGCGCAGGGTGCCGCTCGCGAGGCTGAGCCATGCCATCCCCACCGTGGAGCGATCGCGCGAAAGAGCGAGCAGGACGTTGTCGGCCTTGTCGTCGAGCAGCGAAGAGTCGGTCAGCGTCCCGGGCGTAACGATGCGCGTCACCTGCCGGTCGACCGGTCCTTTGGCGGTCGCCACGTCGCCGACCTGCTCGCAGATCGCCACCGACTCGCCGAGCTTCACCAGCTTCGCCAGATACTGCTCGACCGAATGCACCGGCACGCCCGCCATCTTCACCGGCGCGCCGGCGGACTGGCCGCGCTGCGTGAGCGTGATGTCCAGCAGGCGCGACGCCCTTTCGGCGTCGTCGTAGAACAGCTCGTAGAAGTCGCCCATCCGGTAGAACACCAGGATGTCCGGATGCTCGCCCTTGATGCGCAGGTACTGCTGCATCATCGGCGTGTGGGCTTCGGGGCTGTTCATGCAGGCGCGTGCCGGCCAAGCATACCTTCTTGTGAAATGAAGGTCCGCAGCGCGAGGAAAATGCGATATTCGAGCCATGGAAACCCAGGTCCGCTTTCAGTCCGACGACGGCGTCCCGCTCGCCGGCGTCTTCTACACCCGCGACGGCGCCAAGGGGCGCATGCCCGGCATCGTTCTTTCGCACGGCTTCGCCGGGGCGCGCTATCCGAAGATGGCGCGCCACCTCGCGGGCCTGGGCTACGGCGTGCTGGCGTTCGACTTTCGCGGCTACGGCGACAGCGGCGGCGAGCGCGGCCGCGTCATCCCCGCCGAGCAGGCGATCGACATCAAGAGCGCGGTCAGCTGGTTGAGCAAGAGCCCGCAGATCGACCCTGCGCGCATCGGTGTAGTGGGCTCCAGCCTTGGCGGCTCGGTGGCGATCATGGCGGTGGCCGACGACCCGCGCGTGCGCGTGTGCGTCGCCGGCTGCCCCCTCGGCCGCGGCGACAGCACTTTCCGCCTGCAGTACGACACCGAGGAGAAGTACGCCGCGTTCATGAAGACGGTGCAGGAGAAGAAGCAGCGCAAGGAGAAGCTGCACCGCTTCCAGATCGTGCACATCCCCGAGCCGCTGCGCGGCTTCCTGCCGAAGGGCACGCCCATGGAGTTCTCCACCGACACGGTGGAGGGCTTCCTGGCGATGAACCCGATGGAGGTGGTGTCGAAGATCGCGCCGCGGCCGCTCTACATCATCACGGCGCTGGATGACCATGTCGTGCCGGCGCAGGATTCGAGCGCCCTCAAGGCGCGCGCCGGGGCGAACTGCGATCTCGACCTCATCGACAAGGGCGACCACTTCATCTTCGGCATGGACCTGGTGATCGACAAGATCGGCCGCTGGCTGCAGAAGCACTTGCCCGCATAATTGCGGACTCTCGAGGAGGACGACATGGCTCTTGCAAGGTTTCTCCTGGCGGCATGCCTGGCCGCTGCGGCGTCGCATCTCGCGGCACAGGGCTTCCCCAGCAAGCCGGTGCGCATCATCGTGCCGTTCACCCCGGGCAGCGCTTCCGACGTGGTCGGGAGGGCAGTGGCGCAGACGCTCTCCGAGGTCTGGGGGCAGCCGGTGGTGGTCGAGAACCGCGCCGGTGCCGGTGGCAGCATCGGCGCGCTGCAGGTGGTCAAGTCCGCGCCCGACGGCTACACGCTCCTCGTCAATACCCGAGCCTTGGCGGCCGGGCCGGCCATCTACGCCAGCCTGCCTTTCGACACGCTGAAGGACTTCACGCATATCGCCCCGCTCGCCGGACAGCCGAACGTGCTGATCGTCGGGCCGGACCAGGGCTTCCGCACCCTTAAGGACTTCATTGCCGCCGCCAAGGCCAAGCCGGGCACCCTGAACTTTTCCTCCGCCGGAATTGGCAGCGGCACCCACCTCAACCTCGAGCAGTTCAAGCTGATGGCGGGCATCGACGTCGTGCACGTGCCTTACAAGGGGACGCCGGAAGCGGTCGGCGACACCATCGCCGGCCGGGTCTGCTGCTATTTCGCGCCGGTGGCCTCGGCGGCGCCGCACGTCCAGAGCGGCCGAGCGATTGCGCTCGGCGTGTCGAGCGCGAAGCGTTCCGGCCTGCTGCCGAACGTGCCTTCGATCGCGGAAGCCGGCGTGCCGGGTTTCGATTACACGTTGTGGACCGGCCTGTGGGGGCCGGCCGGCATGCCGCAGGCGCTCGCCGAGCAGATCAACCGCGACGCGCAGAAGGCGCTGGCCACCCCCGACCTGAAGGAGCGGCTGGCAAAGATCGGCGCCGACGGGATGAGCATGAGCGTGGCCGAGTTCACCAAGTACATGGCCGACCAGGTCGAGGAGTCGCACCGCATCATCAAGGCCGCCGGCATCAAGCAGCAATAGCGCGGGTGCGACGCGGCCGGATCCTCGTCGAGAAATTCCAGCCCGAGCTGCTCGAGTGGCTGCGCGAGCGCGCCGAAGTCGTCGTCGTCGATCCGTGGGCCGAGCCCGAGCGCTGGGAGCGCGAAGCGCCGCAGGTCGATGCGGTGATCAGCCGCAAGGGACGCATCACGCGCCGGCACATGGAAGAGAGCCGCGGCCGCCTGAAGATCGTGGCGCGCACCGGCGTGGGCGTGGACGTCTCGCGCGTGGACGTCGATGCGGCGAAGGAGCACGGCATCTGGGTGACCAACATGCCGGGCTCCAATGCCATCGCCGTGGCGGAGCTGACCTTCGCGCAGATGATCTCGCTCGCCCGGCACACCGTGGCGGCCGACGCGGCGGTTCGGGCGAACCGCTGGCCCGAGGGCGTGCGCCTCGTCGGCAGCGAGCTCGCCGGCAAGACGCTCGGCATCGTCGGGATGGGCAACATCGGCACGCGCGTCGCGCTGCGTGCGCGTGCCTTCGAGATGGCGCTCGTCGTCTGCGACCCCTACATCCCGGCGTCCCATGTCACGGCGCTCGGCGGCCGCTGGGTCGGGCTGGACGAGCTGTTCAAGGAGTCGGACTTCGTCACGCTGCACTGCCCGCTCAACAAGGAGACGCGCCACATGGTGGGCGCGGCGCAGCTCGCGCTCATGAAGAAAGCGGCGTTCCTCGTGAACCTGGCGCGCGGCGGGGTGGTGGACGAGAACGCGCTGCTGGAATGCCTGCGCGAAAAGCGCATTGCGGGCGCCGCCATCGACGTCATGGAGACCGAGCCGCCGGCGAACGACCATCCGCTGCTCGCGCTCGGCAACGTGCTCTTCACGCCGCATATCGGCGGCTCGTCGCGCGAGGCGCAGACGCGCGGCGAGCGCGGCGCCGCGGAGGAGGTGATCCGCGTCCTGCAGGGCGAGGAGCCGCGCAACGCGGTGATTCGCGGAACGAAGAACAAGGCGGTTGGCAAATAGTTTTTTACAACGAGCCCTGCGCCGCGCTTGTCGATAAAATTTCGCGCTTTTCGGGCGCGCTATGTGGTTCAAGAACATCGTCGTCTACCGGCTCGGCGCCGGCTGGCCCCGCAAGGCGGAGGACCTGGAGGCTGAGCTCGCGCGGCAGCCGCTGCAGAAATGCGGCGGCTTCGAGATGGAGAGCCGCGGCTGGGTGTGCCCGCACCACGAGGGCACCTACCTCTACCGGCAGAACAAGCACTGGCTGCTCGCGCTCGGCTTCGAGCAGAAGCTGCTTCCCGGATCGGTGATCCGCGACCTCGCGGAGGAGCGCGCGGCCGAGATGGCGGCGATGCTGGGTCATCCCCTCGGCCGCCGGCAGAAGCGCGACATCAAGGACAAGGTGACCGCCGAGCTCCTGCCGCGCGCGCTCAGCCGCCGCCGCAGGACCCATGCCTGGATCGACGCCGCGAATGGCCTGCTCGCCATAGAAGCGGTGGGCGATCCGAAGGCCGAGGAGTTCGTGGAGACGCTGCGCAAGACCACGGACGACCTGCCGGCCATCCGCCTCGACACGCAGCTCTCGCCTTCGGCCGCCATGAGCCGCTGGGTGATGGCGGGCGAAGCGGACGGCCCCTTCACCATCGACCAGGACCTGGAGCTGCGCGCGCCGGACACGACCAAGGCGACCGTGCGTTACGCCCGCCATACGCTGGAGGGCAAGGACATCCGCGACCACATCGCCGGCGGCAAGCAGCCGGTGCGCCTGGGCCTGACCTGGAACGACCGCATTTCGTTCGTCCTGACCGAGCAGCTGCACGTCAAGCGCCTGTCGTTCCTCAACATCATCGAGCGCGAATCCGCCGAGGAGATGGAGAACGAGGACGAGCGCTTCGACATCGACTTCGCGCTGATGACCGGCGAGCTCGCGCGCATGCTCGCCGACCTGGTCGAGGCGCTCGGCGGCGAGAAGGCCGCCGCGGAGGCCCGGCCCGCCAGCCGCAAGGCCGAGAGGGCCGCCGCCTGAGCGCATCGGAAGTCCTCGGCTCAGCGAGCGTGGCTCGGGTCCGTAGTGCCTTGGACGACGCGGGCCTTGCCGCGGAGATCATCGAGTTGCCGGGCGCGGCGCGCACGGCGAAGGCGGCGGCGCAGTTCCTCGGCTGCGACGTCGGCCAGATCGCGAACTCGCTCGTCTTCCAGGGCCGCGCGAGCGGTGAAGCGCTGCTCGTCATGTCTTCCGGCGCGAGGCGGGTCGATCTCGATCGGCTGGCGTTGATCGCGGGCGAGCCGGTCGGCAAGGCGGATGCCGAGTTCGTCCGGCGCAGCACCGGATTCGCAATCGGCGGCGTCGCGCCGGTCGGCCACGCGGGACCGCTGCGCACCTTCGTCGAGCAATCGCTGTCCGCCTATGCCGAGATCTGGGCGGCGGCGGGGCATCCGCACACGGTATTCCGCCTTACCTACCAGGACCTGCTGCGCATCACGCGCGGCGTCGCCGTGCAGGCTGCTGCATGAACCGTTTCGCGTCTGCCACCCGCGGCAGGTTGTTGAACAGGACGTAAGCTGGCGGTGCCGGCCGGGACTGCGCCAGCATGCGGCGCAGCCGGCGCAGGTCGGCGGCGGTATACGAATAGCGCGCGCCGCCGATGCCGTGCAGGCGCCAGTAGACCGGATGGCCGGGCTCCGGCGGCGTCACGAAGGGGTCGACGACGTGCACGAGGTCGAGGTCGCGGCACAGCGACAGGGCGAGCCCGCGCTGCTCGATCCAGTCTGCGCCGCGCGGCTCCCACAGCAGCCGGGCTTTCGGCCGATTGATCCGCTCGAAGAACCGCGTCATGTTCCGGACATGGTCGCGCTCGGGGCGGAAGCTCGCCGGGCACTGGAAGAGCAGCGCCGTCGCGGACAGGAGGTCTGCGCATTCCAGTGAGCGCTGCCAGCCGTGCCCGACGGCGGCAGAGGCGCGGAAAAAACCCGGGCGCTCGCGCCGGCCGAGCGGCCGCCGCAGGCGCCGGTAGGTGGGGCTCGTGGCCGGATGGGTGACGAGCTGCCACACCTTCATCGTGTACTCCAGCGAGCGCGGCCACTTCTGCATTACGCTGTCGGCCGGCGGGTCGTAGAACGTGCTTTGCACCTCGACCACCGGAAACGGATAGCGGGCCATCGCCATCGAGAACCCGCACAGCCCGACGCGCACCTTGGACACGGCCCATTCTCACCGCTCCGGACCTTCGCGGTAGCAGCGTGATTCGAACATCTTCATCAGCTTGTCGATCGCGCGCAGCGCCGCCTGCTGCTCGCGCTCCTCGCGCTCGAGCACGCAAAACAGCCGCTTGATGATGGCGCGCGCGATCTGCAGCTTTGCTACGTTCTTGGCGTAAAGATACTCACGTTCCCGCATACTGTAAATATATACAGGCCATGACCAACAATACAGTCCAGTGGCAGATCGACAACCGCGGCGTCGCCACGGTCACGCTCAACCGTCCCGAGGTGAACAACGCCTACGACGACAGGCTGATCCAGGGCCTGCACGACGCGATGGATGCGCTCGGCAGTCCGAGGGTGGTCGTGCTGCAAGGCGCGGGGCGGCACTTCCAGGCGGGTGCCGACCTCAAGTGGATCCGCAGCGTCGCCGCCCAGGGCAAGGACGAGAACGAGCAGGCATCGAGGGCCACCGCGATGGCTGTGCACCGGCTGAATACGCTGCCGGTGCCCACGGTTGCGCTGGTGCAGGGCGGCTGCTTTGGCGGCGGCACGGGCATCGTCGCGGCCTGCGACATCGTCATCGCGGCCGACAACGCGATGTTCTCGATCGCCGAGACTCGCTGGGGGCTGACGGCGGCGATCATCCTGCCGCAGCTCGCCGACGCCATCGGCGCGCGGCAGGTGCGCCGCTATGCGCTGTCGGGCGAGCGCTTCGGCGCCGAGGAAGCGCGCCGCATCGGCCTGGTGCACGAGGTGGTGCCGCTCGCCGGCCTGCAGGCCGCCGGCGCGAAGATCGTCGAGCAGCTCCTGCAGAACGGTCCGCAGGCCAACGCCCAGACCAAGGCCGGCGCCCTGCGCTATGCCTGGGGCGATGCCGGCGACAAGGACATCGAGCTGCTGATCGCCGCGCATGCGGAGAAGCGGCGCAGCGCCGAGGCCGCCGAAGGCCTCGCTTCCTTCGTCGAGAAGCGCGCCGCGCGGTGGTAGATTTGCCGCGAGGAGGAACGATGCGCTACTTCATACGGGCGGCCGACGTGCCGGCCTACCACCCCGCCAACCACACCGGCACGACGAACCGCCGGCTCATCGGGCCGGACAACGTCGGCGCCGCCAACGTCGAGGTGGTGCTCGGCGTGATCGAGAAGGGGCGCGGCGCCGACCCGCACGCGCATCCCGGCATGGAGCAGGTGTGCTACATGCTGGAAGGCACCGCGCTCGCCGAGGTCGGCGGCGAGCGCTGCGAGATGCAGCCCGGCGACGTCTGCTACTTTCCGGCCGGCGCGATGCACAAGTTCACCGCGACGAGCGACAAGCCGGCGAAGGTGCTGGTCATCTACAGCCCGCCCTACGGCGAATCGCCGGACAAGGTCATAAGGAGCAGCGATGCGCACCGTACTTAGCTTTCTCGTCCTGCTGCTGGCGTTGCCGGCGCACGCGCAGTTTCCCGCGAAGCCGATCCGCGTCGTCGTGCCGTTCGGCGCCGGGTCGTCGACCGACATCGTCATGCGAATCATCGCGCAGCCGCTCGGGCAGGCGCTCGGGCAGACGGTGGTGGTGGAGAACAAGCCCGGCGCCGACGGCGCCATTGCCGCGGTCGAGGTGGCGAAGGCGCCCGCCGACGGCCACACGCTGATCCTCGGCACCAACAGCCCGTTCTCCGCCACGCCTCATCTGCGCAAGAGCCTGCCCTACGACGCGCTGAACGATTTCACTCCCATCAGCCTGGTGGGCTACTACACGTTCTTCGTGCTGGTGCATCCGGGCGTGCCGGCGAAGACGCTGCCCGAGCTCATCAGCCATGTGCGCGCGAATCCGGGCAAGCTCAACTACGCCACCGGCAACACGAGCGGCATCGTCATGACCGCGATGCTCGCCTCGCAGGCGGGGATGAACGTCGTGCATATCCCGTACAAGAGCGAGCCGCCGGCGATCACCGACCTGCTTTCGGGCCAGATCCACATGATGATCAGCTCCTACGCCACCGTCGCGCCGCACATGAGGGAAGGCAGGCTGCGCCCGCTGGTCACCACGCTGCCGAGCCGCAGCCCCCTGATGCCCGAGGTCCCCACCATCGTCGAGGCCGGCTTTCCGAAGTTCTCGGTCTCGCCGTGGGCCGGCATGTTCGGCCCGGCGCGCATGCCGAGGGAGGTCACCGAGCGCATCAACCGCGAGCTGAACGCGCTGCTCAATCGCCCCGATGTGCGCGAAAGCCTGGCGAAACAGGCGTTCGACCCCAAGGGCCTCGGCGCCGACGAATTCAACACCTTCGTGCGCGAGCAGTTCGATATCTGGGGCAAGGCGATCCGCGACGCGGGCATCAAGGCCGAGTGACGCCGCCGGAGTGGCTCTGGATACCGGTGACGGTATGGGCCGCCTTCGCGCAGACCGTGCGCAACGCGGCGCAGCGCCACCTCACTGAGGAGCTCG
>DASSPL010000057.1:0-6300 GCA_035699685.1 Burkholderiales bacterium
AACGCTCGCTCCAGCATCCTCGCCGCGCGGCTTCGACTCGAACACCCGCACCTCCGGCAGCGGAAAGCCGTTGAACTGGCTCGCGTACGCGGTGGTGTAGGCGCCGGCGTTGCAGATGTAGATGAAGTCGCCCTCCTGCAGGTCCGAGGGCAGCGGCTCGTCGCGCAGGATGATGTCCACCGAGTCGCAGGTCGGCCCGCCCACGGTCCAGGGAACATCCGGGCCGGAGCGGTCGGTGCGGATGCGGTACTTCAGGCCTTCGCTCGACTCGATCACGCCGCCGAACAGGCCCGCGTCCCAGTGCATCCAGCGCTTGCCGGCGCGCGTCGCCGTGCCGAGCACGCGGCACACGAAGTAGCCGGCGTCGGACACGAGATAGCGGCCGGGCTCGGCGATCACCTGCACGTCGTCCGGGAAGGCCTTCAGGCCCTCGTTGACCACCGCGCCGATCACCTCGATCGACGGAATGGGCTTCACGTGGCGCACCGGGTAGCCGCCGCCGATGTTCAGCAGGCGCGGCTTGAGGCCGGCCTTGATCATGACGTCGAACAGGCTGCGCGCCTTCTCCAGCGCCACGCGCCAGTTTTCCGGGTTGCGGCACTGCGAGCCGACGTGGAACGTCACGCCCGCCAGGTCGGCGCCGAGCTTCGCCGCGGTGGCGACGATTTCCCTGGCGTCGGCGGCGCCGGCGCCGAACTTGCCGGAGAGCGGCCAGTCCGCGCCGATGTTGGGGGTCGCGATGCGCAGGTACTGCCTGGCGTCGGGCTTCACCTCGAACACCCGGCGCAGCTCGTCGACGCTGTCGACCACGAACCACTCCACGCCCTTGGCGGCGGCGTAGGCGATCGAGTCGCGCGACTTCACCGGGTTGGAGTAGAAGATCTCCGCCGCCGGGACGCCCAAGCCGAGCAGCAGGTCGAGCTCGGCGATCGAGGCGATCTCGAAGCCGCAGCCCTCCTGGGCGAGCACCTTCAGCACGCGCCGGTCGGGGTTGGCCTTGACCGCGTAGTGCGGCCGCACGCGCGGCATGGCCGCGCGGAAGCGCCGCACCTTGCCGCGCACGATGGCCGTGTCGACGATCAGGAACGGTCGGGTGTACTTCTGGCTGGCCGCCTGGCGCACGATCTCAAAGTCGAGGCTGACCTCGGGATGCGTGTCGAAGAGGCTCTCTTGCTGCTTGGGTACTGCCGCGGACTGCCTGGTGCGCACTACGTTAACAGGGCGCTGCCCCATCAATGTTCTCCCGGTGACGAACTAAGTCTCAGGAATATCCCGAATGCAAACTTCGGAGACCGGAAAAGCAATCCTCGTGCTTCTCATGATGACCTCCTTTTCCTCGCAAAAGTGGTCGACGAAAACGGGCCGATTATGGGGCAACCGTCCCCCCAGTCAAGGGGTTTTTGACCCGTTTTTACGGTCCCTATAGCGCCCCGGGGAGGGGGTGACCACAACCCGTAGTGGTCGCGAGAAACCGCAGGGCTAGATACGCGGCAGCGTCACGCCTTTTTGGCCCTGGTACTTGCCGCCGCGGTCACGGTAGGACGTTTCGCAGGGTTCATCGGACTCGATGAACAGCACCTGCGCCACGCCCTCGTTGGCATAGATGCGCGCCGGCAGCGGCGTCGTGTTCGAAAATTCGAGCGTGACGTGCCCCTCCCACTCCGGCTCGAGCGGCGTAACGTTGACGATGATGCCGCAGCGCGCATAGGTCGACTTGCCGAGGCAGATGGTCAGCACGCTGCGCGGGATGCGGAAATACTCGACGGTGCGCGCCAGGGCGAAGGAGTTGGGCGGGATGATGCAGACGTCGCCCCGGTAGTCGACGAAGTTCTTCTCGTCGAAGGCCTTGGGGTCGACGATGGTCGAGTTGATGTTGGTGAAGATCTTGAATTCGGTCGAGCAGCGGATGTCGTAGCCGTAGCTCGAGGTGCCGTACGACACCACCCGCCGCCCCGCTACCTCCTTGATCTGATTGGGCTCGAAGGGCTCGATCATGCGGTGCTCGGCCGCCATGCGGCGGATCCAGCGGTCAGACTTGATGCTCATGGCCTATTATCGCCGCACATGCGGGCACTGACCGCCGTGGGGTTTGCCCTCCTTGCTGCCGCTGCCGCGGCGCAGGACGCGGCATTCACCAACGCCGAAGTGCGGGCCATCCTCTCGCACGGGCCATGGCCGGTTCCGCTGGTGAAGGACCCGAGCAACCGGGTCTCGGGCAGCCGCGAGGCCGTCGAGCTCGGCGAGCGCCTGTTCTTCGAGCGCCGGCTGTCAGGCAGCGGGAAGTTTTCCTGCGGCACCTGCCACGTCCCCGAGCGCAACTGGACCGACAACCTGACGCGCGGCGCCGCGGCCGCCGAGGTCAACCGCAACACGCCGACGCTCATGAACGCGCGCCTCGGCCGCTGGTTCGGCTGGGGCGGCGCAGCCGACAGCCTGTGGAGCCAGAGCATCCGGCCGATGCTCGACCCGCGGGAACTTGCGACGAGCCCGAAGGGGGTGGCGGACCTCGTTCGCAACGACCAGCAGATGGCCTGCCGCTACCGCAAGGCCTTCGGCGCCGCGCCTTCCGCGGATGACGAGGCGGTGATGGTGGACGTGGCCAAGGCGCTCGCCGCGTTCCAGGAGACCTTCGAGACGCCGCCGACGCCTTTCGACCAGTTCCGCAACGCGCTCGCGCGCGGCGAGGACCGGCCCTGGCTCTACTCCGAGGCCGCGCGCCGCGGCCTGCGTACCTTCCTCGCGAATTGCAGCAGCTGCCACAGCGGGCCGAACTTCACCGGCGGCGAGTTCCATGACAATGGCTTTTCGCGGGGCGACCCCGGCCGGGCCGAGGCGCTCAAGATCCTGCACGCGAGCCGCTTCAACCGCGCCGGCCCCTATAACGACGACCCGGCCCGCGCCATTGCCGTCGCCAACACCTCCGGTTTCAAGGTGCCGACGCTGCGCCACCTCATGCTCACTGCGCCGTACGGGCACGACGGGCGCTTCGAGAAGCTCGCCGACGTCGTGCGCCACTACTCGGAGGTCGGCTCCGCCACCCTTCAGCCGATGAGGCTCACGGCCCCGCAGCAGTCCGACCTGGTGGTATTCCTCGAGTCCCTCAGCACCTTCAACAACCCGTGGCGGCCCGAGGACCACGGCCGCTGCTTCTAGGTGTTCTGCACCACGATGTTGGGGAATTTCGAGGTCATGTCGCGCTGTGACTCGGCGATCTTGACCGCGCAGCGGCGCGCGATGCGGCGGTAGATCGCGGCCAGCGGCCCGTCGGGGTCCGAGACTACCGTGGGCTTGCCGGAGTCGGCCTGGCTGCGGATGGCTTCATCCAGCGGCAGCTGGCCGAGGAGCTCGGTGCCGTAGTCGCGGCACATCTTCTCCGCGCCGCCCGAGCCGAAGATGTGGCTCTGGTGGCCGCACTTCGGGCAGAGGTGGAACGACATGTTCTCGACCACGCCGAGGATAGGGATGCCCACCTTCTCGAACATCTTGAGGCCCTTGCGGGCGTCGATGAGCGCGATGTCCTGCGGCGTGGTGACGATCACGGCGCCCGTCACCGGCACCTTCTGCGCGAGCGTGAGCTGGATGTCGCCGGTGCCGGGCGGCAGGTCGACCACCAGGTAGTCGAGGTCGCGCCAGCGCGTGTCCTTGAGCAGCTGCTCCAGCGCCTGCGTCACCATCGGTCCGCGCCACACCATCGGCGTGTCGATGTCGATGAGGAAGCCGATCGAGATCGCCTGCAGGCCGTGGCCCTCCATCGGCTCGAGGCTCTTGCCGTCCTGCGATTCCGGGCGGCCGGCGATGCCGAGCATCATCGGCTGCGACGGCCCGTAGATGTCCGCATCGAGCACGCCGACCGCGGCGCCTTCGGCGGCGAGTGCCAGCGCGAGGTTCACCGCGGTGGTGGACTTGCCGACGCCGCCCTTGCCGGAGGCGACGGCGATGATGTTCTTGATGCCGGGGATGAGCTTGACGCCGCGCTGCACGGCGTGCGCCACGACCTTCGATGCGACCTTGACCGAGACCGACGCGGCGCCGGCGTCCTTCAGCGCCTGCATCACCTGGCGGCGGATCGGCTCGACCTGGCTCCTGCCGGGGTAGCCGAGCTCGATGTCGAGCGAGACGTCGTCGCCGGCGACCTTGATGTTGCGCGCCGAGCGCGTCGCGACGAAATCCTTGCCGGTATTGGGATCGACGAGGCCGCGGAGAACCGACTGGACTTGCGCTTCGCTGAGAGGCATGGCGGGCGGGAAAGCGGCTAAGTGTACCGCTAGAATGGGTACTTTTCCCGCTTCGAAATGCCCGCGCGCACGATTTTCGTCACGACGGCGCTGCCTTACGCCAACGCGCCGTTTCACATCGGCCACATCATGGAGTACATCCAGGCCGACGTCTGGGTGCGCTTCCAGCGCATGCAGGGCCATGCGGTGACGTTCGTCGGCGCCGACGACGCGCACGGCGCGCCGATCATGCTTGCCGCCGAGAAGGCCGGCAAGTCGCCCGAGGCGTTCGTCGCCGAGATCGCTCGCGGCCGCCGGCAGTACCTCGACGGCTTCCATGTCTCCTACGACAACTGGCACTCGACACACTCGCCGGAGAACACCGCGCTGTCGCAGGACATCTTCCGCAAGCTGAAGGCGGCGGGCCTGGTCTACAGCAAGCCGGTCGAGCAGTTCTACGACCCGGTGAAGAGGATGTTCCTCGCCGACCGCTACATCAAGGGCGAGTGCCCGAGCTGTGGGGCGAAGGACCAGTACGGCGACGCCTGCGAGAACTGCTCGAGCGTGTACGCCGCCACCGAGCTCAAGAACCCGTACTCGACGCTCTCGGGCGCCAAGCCCGTCGTCAAGTCCTCCGAGCACTTCTTCTTCCGGCTGTCGGACGCGAAATGCAAGGCGTTCATCCGCCAGTGGCTGGAGACGCCCGGCCGGCTGCAGCCGCAGGTCGTCAACAAGGCCAAGGAATGGCTCGATGGCGAGGGCGACAAAGCGCTCTCGGACTGGGACATCTCGCGCGATCCGCCGTACTTCGGCATCCGCGTCCCGGACATCGCCGAGGAAAAGTATCTCTACGTGTGGCTGGACGCGCCGATCGGGTACCTCGCGAGCCTGAAGAACTACAGCGAGAAGAAAGGACTCGATTTCGACGCCCTGGCGGGGCGGCAGGCGCGCGCCGAGATGGTGCACTTCATCGGCAAGGACATCATCTACTTCCACACCCTGTTCTGGCCGGCGATGCTCGAGTTCTCGGGCTACAAGGTGCCCGACCACGTCTACGTGCACGGCTTCATCACCGTGTCGGGCGACAAGATGTCCAAGTCGCGCGGCACCGGCATCAGCCCGCTGCGCTACCTGCAGCTCGGCATGAACGCCGAGTGGCTGCGCTATTACATCGCCGCCAAGCTCAACGCCAACGTCGAGGACTTCGATTTCAATCCGGACGACTTCCTCGCGCGGGTGAACAGCGACCTGGTCGGCAAGTACGTGAATATCGCGAGCCGCTGCGCCGTGTTCATCAACCGCCGCTTCGGCGGGTTGCTGGGCGAATCGGAGCACCGCGGCCTGCTCGCCGAGGTGCAGGCCAAGGCGGCGGAGCTCGCCGCCCTGTACGAGAGCCGCGAGTTCGGCAAGGCGCTGCGCGAGGTGATGCGCCTCGCGGACCTCGCCAACCAGTACGTCGACGAGAAGAAGCCCTGGGAGCTCGCGAAGGCAGCCGGCGCCGAGAGCGAGCTGCATCGCGTCTGCTCGACCGCGCTCAATCTCTTCCGCCTCCTCACCCTGTATCTCAAGCCGGTGCTGCCGCAGACCGCGGCGCAGGCCGAGCGCTTCCTCAGGCTCGCGCCGCTGCAATGGCGCGACGCGGCCGTGCTCCTCCCCGCCGGCCACCGCATCGACGAGTACAAGCATCTGCTCGGCCGGGTCGACGCCAAGCAGCTCGGGCAGCTGTTCGACGTCGCCCCGCTGCAAACACCGGAAACGAAGGAGCCTGCCGTGACCGACCAGCCCGTGACCATCGATGCGTTCAACCAGCTCGAGCTGCGCGTCGCGCGCATCGCCCGGGCCGAGCACGTCGACGGCGCCGACAAGCTGCTCAAGCTGACCCTCGACCTCGGCGGCACGCAGCGCACGGTGTTCGCCGGCATCAAGTCCGCCTACGCCCCCGAGGAGCTCGAAGGCCGCCTCACGGTCGTGGTGGCCAACCTGGCGCCGCGCAAGATGAAGTTCGGCGTCTCGGAAGGAATGATTCTCGCCGCCTCCTGGGACAAGGACACAAAGGCAGGCGATGGCCCGGGCATATTTCTCGTTT
>DASSPL010000058.1:0-6788 GCA_035699685.1 Burkholderiales bacterium
CGTAGGCCGGCCGCGGCTCCTCGCAGAACACCGTTATCTCCGCCTCGCCGTCGCGCTTCGCCAGCTGCTCCAGGAAGCGCTGCCCGACCATGCCGTTACCGATGACGACGACCTTCATGCCACCCTCAATTCGGGGACGGAGCCCGAATTAATTCGGGCTCCGTCCCCGAATTCGGCTGCAAGCCGCACGACCTCGCCAATAACGATGATGGCCGGGCTGCCAAGGTGCTTATCCGCAACGTCCCTCTCCAGCCCCTGGAGAGTGCCGATGACCTCTCTTTGGTTGCCGAGCGTGCCGTTCTCGATGACGCAGGCCGGTGTCGCGGGTCCCATGCCGGCGGCGCTCAGCTCGGCGACGATATGACCGAGGCGCGCGAGGCCCATGTAGATGACGAGCGTGGTGTTCGAGCGCGCGAGCGCGTCCCAGTTGGGCTCGCCGCCGTCCTTGGTGTGCGCGGTGACGAAGATGACGCCTCGCGCCAGCTCGCGATGGGTGAGCGGGATGCCAAGCGTGGCGGGGACGCCGATGCCGGCCGTGATGCCCGGAATCACCTCGACCGGGATGCCGGCCGCCTGCAGCGCCTGCAGCTCCTCGCCGCCACGGCCGAAGATGAAGGGATCGCCGCCCTTGAGCCGGGCGACCACCTGCCCCTGCCTCGCGTGCAGCACCATCAGGCGCTGGATGAATTCCTGCGGAGTCGAGGCACAGCCGCCGCGCTTGCCGACCTCGATGATGCGCGCATCGTGCCGCGCGTGCGCCAGGCAGCCGCGGTTTACCAGGTCGTCGACGAGGATGACGTCGGCCAGGGCGAGCGCCCGCGCCGCCTTGAGCGTCATGAGCTCCGGATCGCCGGGGCCGGCCCCTATCAGATAGACCTTCATGCAACCTTGAGGCGTTTGTGCGCCTGCTTCTCGTAGAGGAACTCCAGCACCCGCGCGCGCAGCTCCATGAAGCGGGGATCGTGGGCGAGCGCCAGGCGGTTGCGCGGCTTCGGCAGATCGACTTCCAGCAGCTCGCCGATGCGTGCCGCCGGACCGTTGGTCATCATCGCCACGCGATCGGAGAGCAGCACCGCCTCGTCCACGTCGTGCGTGACCATCAGCACCGTGGCGCCGGTCTTCTGCACGATGCGCATCAGCTCGTCCTGCAGCGTGGCCCGTGTCAGCGCATCGAGGGCGCCGAACGGCTCGTCGAGCAGCAGCACCTTGGGCTCGATGGCCAGCGCCCGCGCGATGCCGACGCGCTGCTTCATGCCGCCGGAGATCTCGTGCGGGTACTTGTGCTCGGCGTGCGAGAGCCCGACCAGCTCCAGCGCCTCATGGGTCCTTTCCTTGCGGCGATCGGTGAACACCCGCTCGACGGCGAGATGGACGTTGCCGAAGCAGGTGAGCCACGGCAGCAGCGAATGGTTCTGGAACACCACGCCGCGGTCGGGCCCCGGGCCGTCGACGTGCTTGCCGGCGAGGAGAACGGTTCCCTCCGACGGCGCGGTGAGCCCCGCCACCAGGTTGAGGAGCGTGCTCTTGC
Organism: Burkholderiales bacterium; assembly: GCA_035699685.1. Taxonomy (GTDB): domain Bacteria; phylum Pseudomonadota; class Gammaproteobacteria; order Burkholderiales; family SG8-39; genus SCGC-AG-212-J23. Next base: position 1,529 of record DASSPL010000058.1, read on the forward strand.
CGCAGCCCGAGTGCCCGATCAGCGTGACGAACTCGCCCTGGTGCATCTGCAGGTCGATGCCGGTCAGCGCGACGAACGAGTCAAACCGCTTGGCCAGGCCTTCGATGCTGAGGTACTTGCTCATGTGTAGGAGAAGCGCCGGGTGAGGAGCACCAGCGTCTGCTCGAGCGCGAGCCCGACGATGCCGATGGTGAAGATGGCGATGATGATGTGCTCCACCTTCAGGTTGTTCCACTCGTCCCAGACCCAGAAGCCGATGCCGACGCCGCCGGTGAGCATCTCGGCGGCGACGATCACCAGCCACGCCACGCCGATGGAAAGGCGCACGCCCGTGATCATGTAGGACAGCACCGCGGGGAACAGGATCTTGGTGAAGACCTTCCACTCCGAGAGGTTCAGCACGCGCGCGACGTTGAGGTAGTCCTGCGGGATCTGCCGCACGCCGACCGCGGTGTTGACGATCATCGGCCACAGGCTGCAGACGAAGATGACGTAGATCGCCGCCGGGTTCGCCGCCTTGAAGACGAGCAGGCCGATTGGCAGCCAGGCGAGCGGCGACACCGGCTTCAGCAGCGCGATGACCGGCGCCGCCATCCCCGAGAAGAACTTCCAGCGGCCGATCATGAAGCCGAGCGGGATGCCGACCAGCGCCGCCAGGCCGAAGCCGATGCCGACGCGCTTCAAAGACGACAGCACGTTCCAGCCGATGCCCTGGTCGTTGGGCCCCTTGCTGTAGAACGGGTCGGCGAAGATCTTCGCCGCCGCCGCGCCGACCGTCATCGGATCGGGAATGCGCCCGCCCTGCCGCGCGATGAGCCACCACACCCCGAGCATGAGCAGGATCCCGCATACGGGCGCCAGCGCCGTCAGCAGCCATTCGGGCGCCTGCGCGCGCCGATAGCCGGTATCGAAGCGAGCTTTCACCGCATCGGCCTTGGCGCCGAGCACGGCGGCAGAAGGATGGGGCGCGCTGGTTCTCGGTACCTCTTTGCGCAGGGCCGCGACCCCCATCAGGCCACCTTCACTTTGAAGCCGCTCGCGTACTTCTTCGCGTCGCGCCCGTCCCACACCACGCCGTCCATCAGCTTCGCCGTGCGGAACGGCTCCTTGGGCAACGGCGTCCTGGTCATCGCGGCCGCCTGCTTGTAGATGTCGATGCGGTTCACCTTCTGCGCGACGGCGAGATAGTCCGGGTCCTCCTTGAGGAGGCCCCAGCGCCTGTGCTGCGTCATGAACCACATGCCGTCCGACAGGAACGGGTAGGTGACGTAGCCGTCGTTGTAGAACTTCATCGCGTTCGGGTCGTCCCAGGTCTTGCCGATGCCGTTGTCGTAGCGGCCGAGCATGCGCGCGGTGATCACGTCGACGTCGGTGTTGACGTAGGCGCGGTCGGCGACGATTTCGGCGGTCTTGCGGCGGTTGGCAAGCGAGGCGTCGATCCACTTGCCCGCCTCGATGATCGCCGCCGTCAGCGCGCGCGCGGTATTCGGATACTTCTGCACGAACTCGGCGGTGCAGCCGAGGGTCTTCTCCGGGTGGTCTTTCCAGAGGTCCTGCGTGGTGTTCGCGGTGAAGCCGATCTTGTCGATGATGGCGCGGTAGTTCCACGGCTCGCCGACGCAGAAGCCGTCCATGTTGCCGACGCGCATGTTGGCCACCATCTGCGGCGGCGGCACCACGATCGCCTTCACCTCCTGGAACGGATGGATGCCGTGCGCCGCGAGCCAGTAGTAGATCCACATGGCGTGCGTGCCGGTCGGGAAGGTCTGGGCGAAGGTGTAATCGCCCTTCTCCTTCCTGATCAGCGCGCCCAGGCTGGCGCCATCGCGCACGCCCTTGTCGTAGAGCTTCCTCGAGAGCGTGAAGGCCTGCCCGTTGTGGTTCAGGTTCATGAGGATCGACATGTCCTTCTTCGGGCCGCCGATGCCCATCTGCACGCCGTAGATCAGGCCGTAGAGCACGTGCGACGCGTCGAGCTCGCCGTTGACGAGCTTGTCGCGCACCGCGGCCCAGGAGGCTTCCTTCGAAGGCGTGATCTTGATGCCGAACTTCTCGTCGAACTTCATGACGGAAGCGATGACCACCGACGAGCAGTCGGTGAGCGGGATGAAGCCGACCTTCACTTCCTTCTTCTCCGGTGCGTCGGAGCCCTGGGCCCAGGCGCCGGCCCGGATCGCTTCCGGCACCGCGCTCATCAGGCTCGCCGCCGCCGACACCTTCAAGAACTCCCGCTTGTTCATCGTTCCCCTTTCGGAAAAACAAAAGGCGCCGGCACCACCACCAGAGAAAAGTGGCGCCGACGCCTTTGTCGTTTCGGAGGCACCGTTGCCTCCGCTCAATTCCTACTTCGCAACCTCCATGCCACCCGCTTTTCCTTGTATTTCCTCAGGAAAACGCATCGTGCGTGCACTGCCGCAGTGCACCATCCTGCTTCATGCACCTAATAGATCCGCCGCGTCGACGAGCCGCTGCGCGACCTCGCCGAGCTTGAGCTTGCGATCCATCGCCGTCTTGCGGAGGAAGGCGTAGGCCGCGTCTTCATCGAGGCCGCGGGTCTTCATCACTATGCCTTTGGCGCGCTCGACGAGCTTCCGCTCGGAGAGCTTGAGGTTGGCCTCGGCGAGCTCGCTGCGCAGGCGCTGGAAGTCCTCGAAGCGCGCCACCGCCACGTCGACGATGGTGCGCATGCGCCGTGCATCGAGGCCGTCGACGACGTAGGCTGAGACGCCGGCGCGCACCGCTTCGCGGATCGCCTGCGCCGTGCCGTCGCGCGCGAACATGACCACGGGCCGCGGCCCGTGCTGGCTGACCAGCACGAGGTGCTCGACCAGATCAGGGCTCGGCGATTCGGTGTCGATGGCGATGACGTCGGGCTGCACCCGCTCGATGGTCTTGAGGAGCGCGGCCGGCGAGGTGAGCGACGCCGCGACCTCGTATCCGGCTTGCTCGAGCGCCTTGCTCAGGTTTTCTGCAAGCTCGACTACGAGTACGCGCATGCGTCCTGCATGGTGTTGGCGAGCAGCGTGTACACATCGCTCCACGCCTGGCGCACCGCGGGCGTGAACGCCTCGCCGAGCACCTGCTCGAGCATCCAGAGGAGCGCGACGCCGACGAGCTCGTAGTGGCGCGGCTCGACGCCATAGGCCGCGTGGCGGCGTCCGAGCTGCTGCACGGCGAGCATGATGCGCTCGGGCCTCGACAGCGAGCCGACGGCGACGCTGATCATGGCGGTGAGGTTGCGGCCCTGCTCGCGCATGTCGTCCCTGAAAAGCTTCTGGATCGAGGGGTCGAGGCTGAAAAGCTTGCCGTAGAAGAGCTCGGCGGCGGTGTCGCCGACCGGCAGGACGCTGCGCCACGAACGCTGCACCAGGTCGACCTGCTCGGGTGTCATGGGCCCTCCCTTTGCGCAGATGACATCGCAAATCGCATGCCATGGTTTTTCCTGGGAAAAAGCGCTGAAACGGCACCGCGCTGGGGCGTTTGCCGGGGTGGTGCACCTTAAAATGACGCCTATGCGCGAACCCCAAGCCAGGACGATTCACCTCAAGGATTACGCCCCGCCCGCTTTCCGCATCGACACGGTCGAGCTCGACGTCGAGATCAAGGAAGACCATGCCATCGTCAGCGCCAAGCTGAACGTGCTGCGCAACGGCCCGCCGGCGCCGCTCGTGCTCGACGGCGACGAAGTCGAGCTCGTCTCGATCAAGGTCGACGGCAGGGAGCCGCGCTACGACGTGACGCCCGAGCGCCTCACGGTCCACGACGTGCCCGAGCGCGCCACCGTCGAGACGGTGAGCCGCATCGTGCCGCAGAAGAACACCAAGCTCGAGGGCTTGTACGCGACGAAGAACGGCTTCGTCACGCAGTGCGAGGCCGAGGGCTTTCGCCGCATCACGTGGTTCATCGACCGGCCGGACGTGATGGCGCGCTACACCACCACCGTGCGGGCCAAGTACCCGGTGCTGCTGTCCAACGGCAACCTGGTGGCCTCGGGGCCCGGCTGGGCGAAGTTCCACGACCCGTTCCCGAAGCCTTCCTACCTGTTCGCGCTGGTCGCGGCGAACCTCGAGGTGCTGGAGGACGAGTACAAGGGCAAGAAGCTCTACGTGTACGTCGAGCCCGGCAAGCTCGACCAGGCCGGCTGGGCGATGGACTGCCTGAAGCGCTCGATCGCCTGGGACGAGAAGCGCTTCGGCCTCGAGCTCGACCTCGACCAGTACAAGATCGTCGCGGTCGGCGACTTCAACTCCGGCGCGATGGAGAACAAGGGCCTCAACATCTTCAACACCAAGTACGTGCTGGCGCGCGCCGACACCGCGACCGACCTCGACTACCAGAACATCGACCGCGTCGTGGCGCACGAGTACTTCCACAACTGGACCGGCAACCGCGTCACCTGCCGCGACTGGTTCCAGCTTTCGCTCAAGGAAGGCCTGACGGTGTTCCGCGACCAGGAGTACGGCGCCGACGTCTATTCGCGCGCGATGACGCGCATCCAGGAAGTGCGCGGCCTGCGCGCGGCGCAGTTCCCCGAGGACGCCGGGCCGATGAAGCACCCGGTGCGCCCGCAGTCGTACATGGAGATCCGCAACTTCTACACGATGACCGTGTACGAGAAGGGCGCCGAGGTGGTGCGCATGCAGCACACGTTGCTCGGCGAGGAGAAGTTCCAGGCCGGCATGCGCCTGTACTTCAAGCGCCACGACGGCCAGGCGGTGACCTGCGACGACTTCGTCGCTGCCATGCAGGACGCCTCCGGCGTGGATCTGTCGCAATTCAAGCGCTGGTACGACGTGGCCGGCACGCCCGTCCTCAGTGTTGCAGGCTCTTATGAAAAGGGAACCTTCACGCTGACGGTGAAGCAGTCCATGAACCCGCCGTTCCACATCCCCCTGGCGGTGAAGGTCGGCGACAAGGAAGAGCTGCTGCACGTGAAGAAGGCCGAGGAGCGTTTCACGTTCGACGGGCTGAAGGCGAAGCCGGTGCCCTCGCTCCTGCGCCGCTTCTCGGCGCCGGTGATCCTCAACTACGAGTACAGCGAAGCGGATCTCCTGCACCTGCTCGCCAACGACGACGATCCGTTCAACCGCTGGGAGGCGGCGCAGCGCCTGGCCACCTCGATCATCCTCGACAAGGGCGGGAAGCCGTCGGCCGCCTTCCTCGAAGGCATGGGACGGGTGCTCGCAGACCGCGACCCGATGTTCGCCGCGGAAGTCTGGAACCTGCCGGCGGAGAGCTTCCTCGCCGAGCAGATGGAGGT
>DASSPL010000059.1:0-5134 GCA_035699685.1 Burkholderiales bacterium
TTATTTCTTCTCGAGGTTGGCGTTGTTGATCTTGATGTCGGCGCGCGCCTTCAGGCTCGCGACGTAGGCCTCGTATTCCGCCACGCCGAGCATGCCGGCGATGCGCTGGTCGGCCTGCTTGTCCTCGGCGGCGGGCTTGCCCTCGACGACCTTGGTGATCCGCATCAGCAGGTAGCCGGCGTCGGGCTGGGGCGCGCCGATGTAGGCAGGGAGCTTCGACACGTCGGCGGAGGTGATCGCGCGAAGCACGCCGGGCGGCACCTTCTGCGCGTCGCGCCGCGAAACCATCCGCGGCGCGCTCCACGTGAGCGCGGGGTTCTCGCCTTTCTTCAGCTGCTCGAGCTTGGTCGCGCCTTCCTTCTCGGCGAGCTTGTACGCCTCCTGGCGCTTGAGGAACTCCGTGATGTCGTTCTTCACCTCGTCGAACGGCCGCTGCTGCGCCGGCTGGTGCTCGATGACGCGCGCAGCGACGAGGGTGTTGGGCGCAACCTCGACCGCATCGGTGTTGCGTTTGTTCTTGATCGCGTCCTGCGAGAAGAGCGCGGCGAGGAGCTTCGGGTTGTCCAGGGCGCCGAGCTCCTGCCCGCCGGTCTTCGCCACCCAGCCGGTGGTCTGGATCTGCAGCTTGAAGCGCTCGGCGACCGGCTTCAGGCTGTCGGCCTGCTCGTAGACCATGTTGCCGAAGTCGCCGGAGGCGTCCGAGTATTTGCGCGCGCCCTTCTGCTTGGAAAGCTCGGCGGAGAGCTCCTTGCGCACCTCCTCGAGCGGGCGGCTCTTGCCTTCCTGGATGCCGGTCAGGCGGATGACGTGGAAGCCGAACTCGCTCTGCGCCACCTGCAGCTCGCCCTGCTTCATCGAGAACACCGCTTCCTCGAAAGGCTTGACCATCATGCCGCGGTTGAACCAGCCGAGGTCGCCGCCGCTCGCCGCGGAGCCCGGGTCCTGCGAATGCTGCTTGGCGAGCTCGGCGAACCGGTTGGGCGCCTTCTTCACCTCGGCGAGGACCTTGTCGGCTTCTTCCTTGGTCTTGACGAGGATGTGGCTCGCGCGGCGCTGCTCCTCGACGCGGAACGCGGCGGCGCGCGCCTCGTACGCCTTCTTCAGCTCGTCTTCGGTCACCGGCTCCTGGCGCGCCAGCGCCTCGGCCGACAGCGTCACGTATTCGGCCCTGACGCGCTCGGGCGTGCGGAAGTCGGCCGCATGGCTCTCGTAGTACTGCTTGGCCTGCGCCTCGTCGATCTTGACCTGCGGCAGGTAGGTCTCGAGGCGGATGCGCGCCTCGGACACCTCGCGCTGCTGCGCCTCGAGCGCCTGCAGGCGCGTGGCCACCGTGCGCGACATGATCGCCGTCTCGCCGATCGAGCCGGCGAAGCGCATGAGCGGCAGCTGCGACTGCAGCTCGGCGACATTGCGCTGGTCGGTGACGCCGCGCTGGGTAAGATAGGCCGAGTACAGGCCGGGCGAGAACTTGCCGTTCTCCTGGAATTCCGGCGCCTGGGTGATCGCCTCGATCACCGCCTCGCGGCTCATGAAGAGGTTGCGCTTCGCCGCTTCCAGCGCCACCAGGCGCTGCGCGATCATCTGGTCGAGCACCGCGCGGCGCGCCTCCGGCGTGTCGAGCGCCGCCGGGTCGATGCGGCCGCCGAACATGCGCCGCAGGCTCTCCTGCTGCTGTTTGAGCTGCTCGTCGAACTCGCGGCGCGAGATGTCCGAGCCGTTGACGCTCGCCACCGCGTCCTGGCTGCCGCCGTAGCGCGTATAGGATTCGATGCCCCACGTGGCGAAGGTGATGGCGATGAGGGCCAGGAAAACCTGGAAGACGCGCCGATATTTGGTGACGAGATCGAACATGGGACCCGCGAAAGAGCCCGCGATTTTACAACTAATACTCCTGCTGGCCGCGCTCCTCGCCGGCTGCGCGCACCGGCCCGCGGAGCCGCTCGCGGGCCGCATCTGGGACGTGCGCGCCGGCGCGTTCGTCTCGGAGCGCGAGCTTTTCTCCCGGGCGGCGCAGGCGCGCCACGTGATCCTCGGCGAGATCCACGACAACCCCGAGCACCATCGCCTGCAGCTCGAGGTGCTGCGGGCGCTGGCCGGCCAGCGGCGCGTGCTGGCGATGGAGCAGTTCGACAGCGAGCACCAGGCCGCCATGGACCAGGTCACCTCCGGGGACGCGGAAGCGCTCGCCGACGCCGGCCGCTTCGACCGCAAGGGCTGGAACTGGCCGCTCTACCGGCCGCTGGTCGAGTTCGCGCTGGAGCGGCGCTGGCCGGTGCGCGCCGCCAACCTCTCGCGCGCCGAGGCGCGCCGCATCGTCGGCGATCCCGCCCTCTCGCGACTGCCGCCCGCGCCGCCGGCCCTGCTGGCGGGGCTGGAGCGTGATATCACACAGGGACACTGCGGCCATCGGCCGGAGGCGAAGCGCCTCGCCGGGATGGTGGAGGCACAACGCGCACGCGATGCGCGCCTCGCTTCGGCGCTGGACTCCGACAGTGTCCTGATCACGGGGAACGGCCATGCCCGCCGCGACCGCGGCGTGCCGCTCCATCTGAAAGGCGCTGAAGTGTTAAGCGTCGGGCTCGTCGAGATCGAGCCGGGCAAGACCGCGCCGCGCGAGTACCTGCGCGGTTCCTACAGCGAGGCGAGCTTCGACTTCGTCTGGTTCACCGGGCGCCACGAGCGCGCCGATCCCTGCGGCGGACGCTGAACCTTCGGCTCGCGCCGCAGCCCGGAGCACAGCAGGCAGCCGCTGCAGGGTTTGACCGGGATGCGTTCCATGGCCCAGATGGTGGACCTCGCCTGCCCCGGCGCATATAGCCGGGGGTGGCGGCCGGACGTCGAACTGCGCTGAAAATGGCTGGCGGGTTTGGCGACGGGGGCAGGCCGTCGCCACCCCGGGAAATTCCTGACGCTGCGTTCGTGACCCCGGCTAGCGGCGCCGTAGCGCGCGCTTGCGTCTCCATGTCGCTGGCACGCTGCCCCTGGCAGGCCAATCGGCTCGCCTGAGCAGCTGCACGAGGCGGGGACGCGTAAGGGGAGTTTCCAGGCTCCGGGTGCGCATGCCTGCAGCATGCCTTGGAGATGCTTAACGGGCCCTTAAAGCATCCTCGATCATCTTCGCCATCGCCGTGTAGCCGCGGCCGCGCGCGAGCTCGAGCGGCGTTCGGCCCTCGCGATCCGCGAGCCGCAGGTTCGCGCCCGCGCCGATGAGCGCGCGCAGCGTTTCCTGGTGCCGGCGGCCGCCGTCGCCGAGCACGATCGCCTCGATGACCGCGGTCCAGTGCAGATTGTTCACATGATCGAGCGGCGCCCCCGCCGCGATCAGCTGCCGCACGACGCCGTCGTGGCCGAGATGCGCCGCCGCGATGAGCGCCGTGCCGTCGTAGCGGCTGGTGACGAGTCTGGCGCTCGCGCCCAGCGCGAGCAGCAGGCGCAGCGTCTCCTCGTCGTCCGCCACGGCGGCGATCGTGACGCAGTCGTAGCGGTCGTTTTCCAGCCGGTTCAGGTCCGCGCCTGCGGCCACCAGCGCGCGGATCGCGTCGCGCCGCCTTGCGAAAGTCGCGACATGCAGCGGCGTGCGGCCATGGCGGTCGGTGGCATTCAGGTCGGCGCGCCCCGCAAGCTTTCCTATTTCCACCACGTCGCCTGTCCAGGCCGCGGCATGCAAGCCCGAGTAGCGCGCCGCTTCCGAGGCGGACGGCGGCACCTGGGCGCCGGCAGCTCCGCCGGCGAGGAGCAATGTCATCAGGATGACTCTCAAGGCGGCGACTACTTGCGGTGCACGAACACCACCGCTTCCTTCGGCTCGCGCTCCAGGGCCTGCATCACCTCCGCGAGGTAGTTGACCACCGCCTCGGGGTTGCCCGCCTTGACGAGCGGCTGCAGGCCGGGATTGACCAGGAGCATCTTCGCCACGCGACCCACCGGGCCCTGCACGGTCAGGAAAACCGGAATGCGGGCATGGAAAAACGAGAGGATGCCTCGCACCACGCCGGGCTGGCGGATATCGGCCGACGGGCTGATGAACTGGATCTTGATGCCGTAGTCCGTCGCGTAGCCGGGAGGGACGTTCTCCTTCGTCGCGACGAGGAGCATGCCCGAGCGGTCCGGACGCCAGTCCTCCGGCATGTCCGGCATCTGCCGCCAAAGGCAGAGGAAATCGCGGCAGGCCTGCGGCCGCGTTTCGTAGATGCCGCAGCCGCGCTTCGGCCGCAGGTGCTCGCAGTCGGGGCCGGCGAGCTTCTGCAGCTCCGCGGTGTCGATCTTCAGGTGCGTGCAGCAGGCGGTGCACTCGCCGCACTGGCGCTCGGACATGCCTGATTATCGGATGGGTTGGCGCCGCGTGACATACTCTTGACGACCATGGCGTCGAATAGCGCGGTCAAGCCGCTGCTTCCCGTCAAACTGCAGGACGATGTGCGCTACGCATCCGGCGTGCGCGCCGGGCGCTGGATCTTCGCCACGGGACAGAAGGCGACCGGGCGGGTGGTCGATCCGGCGGCGCCGCGCTTCGGCCTGCCCAAGCACAAGCTGGAAGCGCAGCGCATCTTCGCCAACCTCGACAAGGTGCTCGAGGCCGGCGGCAGCGACCGCCGCCACGTCGTGCGCATAGACCAGTACTACACCGCGGCGCGCGCGGTCGATCCGTACCATGAGGTGCGCCGCGAGTTCTTCGCCGGCCACATCCCGCCGAGCACGTCCAACCTGCACCAGCGCTTCCTGCTCGACGGGCAGGACATCGAGGTGCAGGTAATTGCTGTTGTTGGTATCGATCCTGTGCAGCACCGCCCCGCGCATCTCCCTGTGCACGCCACTTCGGGCTACAGCCCGGTGCTGACCTGCGGCGACTTCGTCTTCGTCGCCGGCCAGACCGCCGAGGCGCTGAAAACCGCGGAAGGCCCGCTGGACCCGGAGGCCCGCATGCCCGCCGGTCACCTGTGGAAAGGCACGCCGATCAAGCTCGAGACCGAGTTCATCATCAGCCGCAAGCTCAAGCCCGCGCTCGAGACCGTGGGCAACACGCTCGCCGAGGTGGTGAAGGCGCAGGTCTACCTGCGCGATGTCGACGACATCCCGGCCTTCAACGAGGTGTGGGCGAAGCACTTCGGCGCCAACCTGCCCGCCACCAGCATCA
>DASSPL010000060.1:0-2909 GCA_035699685.1 Burkholderiales bacterium
GGGCTGGACAAGACGGTGCGCTGGTACGTCGACAACGTCGAGCACCATTTCGCATGAAGGGAATCCTTCTTGCGGGCGGCTCCGGCACGCGCCTCTATCCGGCGACGCAGGTGATATCGAAACAGCTCCTGCCGGTGTACGACAAGCCGATGGTGTACTACCCCCTGACCACCCTGATGCTCGCCGGCATCCGCGAGATTCTGATCGTCTCCACCCCGCAGGACACGCCGCGCTTTCGCCAGCTGCTCGGCGACGGCCGGCAGTGGGGGCTCGACCTCTCCTACGCCGTGCAGGAGCGGCCGGCCGGCATCGCGCAGGCCTTCCTCATCGGCCGCGAGTTCATCGGCGCCGATCGCGTCGGCCTGATCCTCGGCGACAACATCTTCTTCGGCCACGATCTCGCCCCGCTCCTGCAGCGCGCCACCGCCCATCCGAAGGGGGCGACGGTGTTCGCCTATCCGGTGACCGACCCGCAGCGCTACGGCGTGGTCGAATTCGACGCCGGCGGGCGCGCGATCAGCATCGAGGAGAAGCCGCGCCAGCCGAAGTCGCGCTACGCGGTCACCGGCCTGTACTTCTACGACGCGCGCGTGGTGCAGATCGCCTCCGGGCTCAAGCCCTCGGCGCGCGGTGAGCTCGAGATCACCGACGTCAACCGGGCGTACCTCGAGCGCGGCGAGCTCGAGGTGGTGCCGATGAAGCGCGGCATGGCCTGGCTCGATACCGGGACGCACGAGGCGCTGCTCGAGGCGGCGCACTTCATCGAGACCATCGAGCGGCGCCAGGGGCTCAAGATCGCCTGCCCGGAGGAGGTCGCCTACCGCACGGGGCTGATCGACAACCGGCAGCTGGAGGCCCTGGCGCGCGGCCTCGGCAAGAGTCCTTACGGCGAGTACCTGATGCGCGTGCTTTCCGAGCGGCTCTTCTGATGGACTTCATCGACCTCAAGGCACAGTACCGCGCGCTCAAGCGCGACATGGACGCGCGCATCCAGCGCGTGCTCGACCACGGCCAGTACATCCTCGGCCCCGAGGTGCGCGAGCTGGAGGAAAAGCTCGAGGCCTATACCGGCGCGCGGCACTGCATCAGCGTCGCCTCGGGCACCGAGGCGCTGCTCATCGCGCTGATGGCGCTCGACATCAAGCCCGGCGACGAGGTCATCACCACGCCGTTCACCTTCGTCGCCACTGCCGAGATGATCGTGCTGCTCGGCGCGCGCGCGGTGTTCGTCGACGTCGAGCCGGACACCGCCAACATCGACGCGGCGAAGATCGAGGCCGCCATCACGCCGCGCACGCGCGCCATCATGCCGGTGTCGCTCTACGGCCAGGTGGCCGACATGGACGAGATCAACGCGCTCGCCGCGCGCCACCGCCTGCCGGTGATCGAGGACGCCGCGCAGAGCTTCGGCGCCACCTACAAGGGCCGCAGGAGCTGCAACCTGTCGACCATCGGCGCCACCAGCTTCTTCCCGTCCAAGCCGCTCGGCTGCTACGGCGACGGCGGCGCGCTCTTCACCAACGACGCCGCGCTCGCGCAGGCGATGCGCGAGATCCGCGTGCACGGCCAGAGCGGCCGCTACAACCACACGCGCATCGGCGTCGGCGGGCGCATGGACTCGATCCAGTGCGCCGTGCTGCTGGCCAAGCTCGGCCGCTTCGACTGGGAGGTCGAGCGGCGCATCGCCCTCGGCCGACGCTACGACCAGCTGCTCGGGCGATTCGAGCCGATCAGGGTGAAGGCCGACCGCACCAGCGTCTACGCGCAGTACACGATCCGCAGCGCCGAGCGCGCGCGCGTCGAGCAGGCGCTGAAGGCCAAGGGCATCCCGACCGCCGTGCACTATCCGCTGTCGCTGCACCAGCAGCCGGCGTACGCCGCCGGGTATCGCGGCCAGTCGTTCCCGGTCTCGGAGCGGCTCGCGCGGGAGGTCATCAGCCTGCCGATGAGCGCCGACCTCACCGAGGCCGACCAGGATCGCATCGCCGCGGCGCTGGCGGCATGAAGGTCACCCGCACCGACATCCCCGAGGTGCTGGTGCTCGAGCCGCGCGTCTTTTCCGATGCGCGCGGCCATTTCCTCGAGACCTATAACCGGCGCGCGTTCCGCGAGGCAACCGGGCTGGACGTCGAGTTCGTGCAGGACAACCAGTCGTTCTCCGTGCGTAATGTGCTGCGCGGCCTGCACTACCAGATCCGCCAGCCCCAGGGAAAGCTCGTCCAGGTGCTCTTCGGTGAAGTGTTCGATGTGGTGGTCGATCTGCGCCGCAGCTCGCGCACCTTCAAGAAATGGACCGCGGTCGACCTGTCGGCCGCCACGCACCGCATGCTGTGGGTGCCGGCGGGCTTCGCTCACGGCTTCCTGGTGCGCTCCGAGCACGCACTGGTCATCTACAAGGTGACGGACTACTACGCGCCGGAGCACGAGCGCGTGCTGCATTGGGGCGATCCCACCGTCGGCATTAGCTGGCCGCAGCTCGACTCCGATCCCCTCCAGTCGTCGCGCGATGCGCAGGGACGCCGCTCGGACGAGCTCGAGCTCTTTCCGTGACCACGGTGGCGGTCATGGGCCTGGGATATGTCGGGCTGCCGCTCGCGGCGGCGTTCGGGCGCCACATGCGCACACTCGGATATGACGTCTCGCAATCAAAGGTGGCGTCGCTCAAGCGAGGCGTCGACCCGGCGGGCGAGGTCCCTGCGGACACGCTGCGCGCGGCTAGGCACCTCCATTTCACGTCCGACGTCGCGGCCCTCGGCGGCGCGGATTTCATTCTCGTGGCCGTTCCCACTCCGGTGGACGAAGCCCATCAGCCCGATTTCGGTCCGTTGCGCGCAGCGTGCAAGGACGCAGGACGCCACATGCGGCCGGGAACGATCGTAATATTCGAGTCCACGGTGTACCCGGGAGCT
>DASSPL010000061.1:0-3447 GCA_035699685.1 Burkholderiales bacterium
CAGGCGCTTGCCCATGCTGAAACAGCTTGAAGGTTCCCGTGCGGTCGCGGAAGCGGTGGCGCTGTGCCGCCCGGAAGTCATCTGCGCCTACCCGATCTCGCCGCAGACGCACATCGTCGAGGGGCTGGGCGAGATCGTGGCGAGCGGCGCGCTCGCGCCGTGCGAGTTCATCAACGTCGAATCCGAGTTCGCCGCCATGTCGGTGGCGATCGGCGCCTCCGCCGCGGGCGCGCGCGCCTATACCGCCACCGCCTCGCAGGGGCTGCTGTACATGGCCGAGGCGATGTTCAATGCCGCCGGCCTCGGCCTGCCGATCGTGATGACGGTGGCGAACCGCGCGATCGGTGCGCCGATCAACATCTGGAACGACCACACCGACTCGATGTCGCAGCGCGACTGCGGCTGGATCCAGCTGTTCGCCGAGACCAACCAGGAAGCGCTCGACCTCCACATCCAGGCATTCCGCCTGGCGGAGGAGCTGTCGCTGCCGGTGATGGTGTGCATGGACGGCTTCATCCTGACCCACGCCTACGAGCGCGTCGACATGCCGACGCAGGATCAGGTGGACGCGTACCTGCCCGCTTTCAGTCCCAGACAAGTCCTGGATCCCGCCGAGCCCGTCTCGATCGGCGCCATGGTCGGCCCGGAAGCGTTTACCGAGGTGCGCTACCTCGCGCACGTCAAGCAGATGCAGGCGCTCGACCTCATCCCGTCGTGGGCCATGCAGTTCCGCCGCGTGTTCGGACGCGTCGCGGGCGGCCTGGCGCGGCCCTACGAGCTCGACGGCGCCGAGACGGTGGTGGTCGCGCTCGGCTCGGTCCTCGGCACGATCAAGGACACGGTGGACGAGATGCGCGCCGCCGGCGCGAGCATCGGCGTGCTGGGGGTGTCGTGCTTCCGGCCCTGGCCGCACGCGGCGGTCGGCGCGGCGCTCGCCGGCGCGAAGCGCGTCGTCGTGCTGGAAAAGAGCCTGGCCGTCGGCGTCGGCGGCATCGTCTCGACGAACGTGCGCACCGCGCTCACGGGGCGCAACGTGCCCGTCTACGACGTGATCGCCGGCCTCGGCGGGCGGCCGATCACCAAGGCCTCGCTGCGAGGCGTGTTCACCGAAGCCATGGCCGATCGCCTGGCGCTGACCACCTTCCTCGACCTCGACAAGCCGCTGGTCGAGCGCGTGCTCGACAACGAGCGGCGCATCCGGCGCAGCGGCCCGCTGCCCGAGCATGTCCTGAAGGAGCGCCATGCCGTTCCAGCCCGTTAAGTACTACCAGACCGGCACCTTCACGGTCGGCAACCGGCTGCTGCCGCCGGAGCAGCGCAGCGTGCAGTCGACCCTGCGGCGCACCAACTCGCTCAATTCCGGCCACCGCGCCTGCCAGGGCTGCGGCGAGGCGCTCGGCGCGCGCTACGCGATCGACGCGGCGATGGAGGCCACCGGGCGCCAGCTGATCGCCGCCAACGCCACCGGCTGCCTGGTAGTCTTCTCCACGCCCTATCCCGAGACCTCGTGGCAGATCCCGTGGATCCATTCGCTGTTCGGCAATACCGCCGCGGTCGCCACCGGCATCGCCGCCGCGCTGAAGGCGAAGGGCCGGACCGGCGTGCGCGTGATCGCCCAGGGCGGCGACGGCGGCACCACCGACATCGGCTTCGGCTGCCTGTCGGGCATGTTCGAGAGGAACGACGACGTCCTCTACGTCTGCTACGACAACGAGGCGTACATGAACACCGGCGTGCAGCGCTCCTCGGCGACGCCGCCCGGCGCGCGCACCGCCACCACCTCTTCGGGCAACCGCTTCGGCCAGGGCAAGAACCTGCCGGCGATCGCGATCGCGCACGGCATTCCGTACGTCGCCACGGCGACCATCGCCGAGCTGCACGACCTCGAGGCCAAGGTGCGCCGCGCGATGCAGATCCGCGGCGCGCGTTACCTGCACATCTTCGTCTCCTGCCCGCTCGGCTGGGGCCATGCGTCGGACAAGAGCATCGAGGTGGCGCGCCTCGCCAAGGAGACGGGCCTCTTCCCGGTGTTCGAAGCCGAGCACGGCGAAGTGACCGGCGTGTCGAAGATCCGCCGGCGCCGGCCGGTCGAGGACTACCTGAGGCCGCAGCGCCGCTTCGCGCACCTCTTCTCGCCCCGCGTCGATAGCGAAGCGATCGCGCACATCCAGGACATGGCCGAGCGCAACATCAAGAGGTATGGACTGATCGATGCATAAGCCCTTCGCCATCACCCTCGACCCGGGCTCGAGCCTCGCCAACAAGACCGGCACGTGGCGCACGCTGCGCCCGGTGTACGTCGACCGCCTGCCGCCCTGCAACGCGAAGTGCCCGGCGGGCGAGAACATCCAGGGCTGGCTGGCGCACGCGGAGTCGGGCGACTACGAGGCGGCGTGGCGCCTGCTGGTGGAAGACAATCCCCTGCCGGCCGTGATGGGCCGCGTCTGCTACCACCCTTGCGAGAGCGCATGCAACCGCGCGCAGATGGACAGCGCGGTCGGCATCAACTCGATCGAGCGCTTCCTCGGCGACGAGGCGATCCGGAAGGGATGGAGCTTCGCGGCTCCCGCCGGGAAAAGCGGCAACCGCGTGCTGGTCGTCGGCGCTGGCCCGTCGGGGCTGGCGGCGGCCTACCACCTGGCGCGCGCCGGGCACGAGGTCGAGATTTACGAGGCGGGCCCGCTCGCCGGCGGGATGATGCGCTTCGGCATCCCGAAGTACCGGCTGCCGCGCGAGGTGCTGGATCTCGAGATCGAGCGCATCCTGCGCCTGGGCGTGCAGCTGCATCTCGACCGCAAGGTCGACAATGTCCTCGAGGCGATGCATTCCGGTCGCTTCGACGCCGCCTTCCTCGCCGTCGGCGCGCACATCGGCAAGCGCGCCTACATCCCGGCCGGAGCCTCGGCAAGGATCCTGGACGCCGTGTCGGTGCTGCGCTCGATGGAGGGGGCGGACAAGCCGATGCTCGGCCGCCGCGTGGTGGTCTACGGCGGCGGCAACACCGCGCTCGACGTCGCGCGCACCGCCAGGCGGCTCGGAGCGGAGGAGGCGCTCATCGTCTACCGGCGCACGCGCGAGAAGATGCCGGCGCACGACAGCGAGGTCGAGGAAGCGCTGCAGGAAGGCGTGATGATCAAGTGGCTCTCCACCATCAGGCAGGCCGACGGCCGCTCGCTCACGGTGGAGAAGATGGCGCTCGACGACAAGGGCTTCCCGCAGCCCACCGGCGAGCTCGAGACGCTGGAAGCCGACTCGGTGGTGCTGGCGCTCGGCCAGGACGTGGACCTTTCGCTGCTGAACGGCGTCCCCGGCCTCGAGGTGGCCGACGGCGTGGTGAAGGTCGGAGCGAACATGATGACCGGCCACCCGGGCATCTTCGCCGGCGGCGACATGGTGCCGGCCGAGCGCACCGTCACCGTGGCGGTCGGGCACGGCAAGAAGGCCGCG
>DASSPL010000062.1:0-3873 GCA_035699685.1 Burkholderiales bacterium
CCGATGCCGGACGCGGCAGGCCGCAAGAAGATGCAGGAGTACTTCGACTCGCTCTAAACCCCCCGCTCGCTGCGCTCGCGACCCCCTTGTCAGGGGGTCAACGGCGGTCGATGAAGCGCGCGGCCTTCACGTTCGCCTCGAACTCCCTGGCGAGCGTGCCGGTCTCGAGCACCACGACCTGCGGCGCGAGCTCGAACTTCTCGCGCATCTGGGCCGCGAGCGCCCGGCTCACGCCGGCGCCGTCGGCGCCCATGCGCACCTCGATCGACAGGCGCAGGATGTCGTTGTCGCCCTCGTTCAGCACCTCGGCGCGGAAGTCGCCGATCTCGAGGTGGCGAAAGATGAAGTCCTCCAGGTCCTGGTGGCCGAGGTTGACGCCGCGCACCTTGAAGAAGCCCGTGGTGCGGTGCGCGTGCTTGATGCGCGGGAACACCGAGAAAGGACCGGCGCCGTCGTCGGCCTCGCTGTAGGTGACGAGGTCGCCCGAGCTCCAGCGCAGGAAAGGCGTGACGTTGTTCGACCAGAGGCTCGTGACCACGAGCGTGCCGGTCTCGCCCTCCTTCACCGGCTCGAGCGTCTTCGGGTCGAGGACCTCGATGAAGTACATGTCGGTCCAGATGCGAAAGCCGAGGCCGGGCCTGTCCTCCGCGCCCATCATCCCGCATTCGGTCATGCCGAAGGTGTCGGTCAGCTTCGCGCCCCAGGTGCGCTCGATCTTGTCGCGCTTCGCCTGGGAGACGGGCTCGGCCGATGTCATCAGGTGGCGCACATCGAGCTTCACGCCCTTCGCCTCCGCCAGGTTGGCGAGGTGCAGGGCATAGCTCGACATACCCAGCCATACCGTGGGCTTGAGCCGCTGGATCAGCTCGATCTGCAGCGCCGAAGGCGTCGAGGCGCCGGAGCCTGCCCAGTTCACCGTGATGCCGCGCGACGCCGCGCAGCGGGCGAACACCTGTCCGACCGGATGGATGCCTAGCGGAAAGGAGATATGCGCGCGGTCACCCTTGCCGGCGGCCGCGCAATCGTAGGTGCGCGCAAATGCCTCCAGGCCGTACTCCATGTCGCGGAAGCTGCGCGGATAGAAGAGCGGCTGCCCGGTGACGCCGCCAGAGCGCCAGTATTCCTGGACGGGATCGCCGGCGATACAGAAATCGCTATAGAACTGCTGGTCGGTCAGCGCGCGCAGCGTGTCCTTGTCGAGGATCGGGATGCGGCGCCACTCTTCCGGATCCTCGAGCCTGTCGATTTTTATCTTCTGCAGGCGCGGCCGCCAGAACGGCGAGCGCATCGCCTGCTCCACCGCATGGCGCTTGCGCTCGGCCTGCAGGCGCTTGATCTCAGCGCGCGTTCTCGGAACCGGGATCATTTAAATGGTGACTGTCACCATTTTCTAGGGTGCCGCCAGGATCCTGACCATGCGCGCGAGCTCGCCGTCCTCCCCGCTTCCCTCCCGTCGGGGCGAGCGCACCTGCGGCTCGCCGAGGAGGAAAGTGTAGAAGAGTCGCGCGCGCGTGCGCGCCGCCGCGGCGCCGAAGCCGGCTTCCTCGAACAGCAGCTCGAGCGCGCGCACGCGGCGCTTGTCCACCTGCGCCACGGCCGCGGCCACCTTGCGGTCGCTGCCGCCCCAGGCGCGAATCGGCGGGTCGTAGCGCCCCAGGCCCTTTTCCAGCACATCCTGCGCGAGCGCGAAGAGGCGCGCTTCCAGCCCGCCGCGCAGCCCGGCGATGCGCTCGAATTCCGCGTCGGTCATCTCGCGCGACCAGTACTCGAGCAGCGCGTCGAGCAGCGCGCGCCGGTCGCGGAAGTGGTGGTAGAAGCTGCCCTTGGTGACGCCGAGCGTGTCGGCCATGCGCTCGACGCGCACCGCGCCGACGCCGCCCTTGCGCAGGGCGTCGAGCCCCGCGGTCAGCCATTGCGATCGCACGAGGAAAGACTACCATACGCTACCGTATGTCCAGACTGCTTCGACGAGGCACCCCGCTCGGCTCGCCGGTGAGCGCCGCCGAGGTCAAGCGCCGCGCCAAGGAGCTCGGCGCCGATCTCTGCGGCATCGCCTCGGCGGCGACGCTCAACGCCTTCCCGCCCGACCCGCGCTGGCCGCAGACGCCCGAGCGCATCTCGCCCTACGTGAAGAGCGTGATCGTGATCGTGCAGCGCATCCCGGCCGGCGCCTTCCGCTGCAAGAGCAACGTTCCCGTGCAGTACCTCGACATGCTGGTGCTGCGCCGCATGGACCGCATCGCGCTGAAGCTCGCGCAGGAGCTCGAGCGCCACGGCCACCCTACGTTCACGCTCGCGGCACAGGAGACGGTGTGGGACATGAAGCGCGCGAGCTACGGGCAGCTGTCGACGCGGCATCTCGGCGTCGAGGCGGGCCTCGGCACGCTCGGGCTCGAGGTGAACATCCTCACGCCCGAGTTCGGGCCGCGGCTCTACCTGACGGGCATCCTCACGGAGCTCGAGCTGGAGGCCGACCAGAGGATGCAGGAGCAGGTGTGCATCGGTGAATCGTGCAGCCGCTGCCTGCACGCCTGCCCGCCGGACGCGGTGCGCCAGTGGGGCCTCGACAAGGCGAGCTGCGCCACCGAGGCGCAGGAGTTCGGCTACATGACGATCACGAACTTCATGGCCCGGTTCCTCGGCATGTCGGCCGAGGAGCAGAAGCAGGCTATCCGCTCGCGCGATCTCTTCGGCTTCTGGCAGGGCCTGCTGCGCGTGGTGGGCTCGTTCGGCGACTGCCCGCGCTGCCTCGCGGTGTGCCCGGTCGGCAACGACTACCACGCGCACCTCGCCGATATCCAGAAGCAGATCCCGGAGAAGACGCCGGAGAAGGTGGCCAAGGCCGCCGGCTTCAAGCAGGCGCGCAAGGGCGGCGAAAAGCTCGCAGGTCTTTCGGAGTGGAACGTGCGCTGGGTCGGCGAGAAGGGCTACCAGGGGATCGTCGCCCGGCAGCTGCAGGAGTTCAAGAGGAAACAGAATGAACATCTTCAAGCGGCCGCTGACAGCGGCACAGATAAAAGCTAAGGCGCGCGAGCTCGGCGCCGACCTCGTCGGCATTGCCGATGGCTCGCGGTTGAATACCAAAGATGTGACCGACCACGACGGTGGGCGCGTGATCGTGCTAGCGGTGCGCCTGCAGGCCGGCACCTCGCGCATCCGCGCATGGAACGACCGCAACAAGTACTACAACGACGAGCTGTCGCTCACGTTCCTGGAGGAGATCTCGCTCGAGCTGGTCTACTGGCTGGAAGACGCCGGCTATCCGGCGCTCATCGTGCCGCCGACGCACGTCGATCCGTGGCGCTACGACGGCGATCCGCAGAAGCATCGCGAGACGCTCATCTCGTTGCCGCATGCCGCGGTGGAGGCGGGGCTCGGCACGCTCGGCCTGAACCTGCAGCTGCTCACGCCCGAGTTCGGCCCGCGCGTGGTGCTGACCGCGGTGCTCTGCTCGGTCGATGTCGAGTGCGACCGGCCGATGACCGAAGCGCTCTGCCTGGGGCCCGAATGCGGGCGCTGCCTCAAGGCCTGTCCCGGCGACGTCATCCGCCACTGGGAGCGCGACTGGGAGGGCTGCGACCGCTACCGCTCGCCGCACGGGTTCGCGCAGCTCTCCGAGTACCTCGGCCGGGTGATCGACGAGCCGGATGCCGCGCAGAAGAAGGCCATGCTGCGCTCGGAGGACAGCTTCAACCTGTGGCAGAGCATCCTGCGGGGCGCGGGCGTCATCACCGGCTGCCGGCGCTGCGCCGACGTCTGCCCGGTCGGCGCGGACTACGAGCCGATGCTGAAGGACGCGCTCGATGCGATCCCGGAGAACACGCCGCAGAAGGAGGCGCGCCTCGCCGCCATGGTGGCGGCCGAGCCGTCGCC